>DRLX01000536.1 GCA_011322715.1 Desulfobulbaceae bacterium | reverse complement strand
CGACGCCATCTTTCATCATCAAAGATCTTTTACCAAATACCCTACTATGAAAAAAACTCTTTTTTTGTTGATCGGTTGCTGTTTGTTACTCATCGGTTGTATAGCAACCCATACTGAAAACAATCCGGCCGGCCAGGGCCCCCGACAGCCTGTTCTCCGGGTGGGCATTTCTACTGATGCCCGGCCCATGGCCTTTCATGACCGTGGCCGCATTTCCGGACTGGAAGCTGATTTTGCCAGGGGGCTTGCCGAATATACCCACCGCAAACTTGTGTTCATCGAGATTCCCTGGTCCGAGCAGATTCCGGCCCTGCTTGCAGGAAAAACCGATATTATCATGTCGGCAATGACCGTTACCAGGGCCAGAGATTATCAAATTTCCTTTTCAAAGCCCTATATGGTCACCGGCCAGATTGCTCTGGTACGACTGCGGGATGTCGGAAAATTTGGTGATGGTCTGACGGACCTGTTGAGTCCGGTCATCAAAGTAGGCACAGTCAAGGCTACAACCGGGGACCTGCTGATACTCCGGAACAAGGCCAAAGGGACTGTCCTTCATTTCAAGGATGCAGACCACGGCGTGCAGGCATTACTTGACAGGACAATCGATGCCTTTGTCTATGACCTGCCGATGAATTTTTATCTTGGTGCAAAATATGCCGACAAGGGACTCGTCCCGGTCACCGTCCCTTTAAGTCGCGAATACCTTGCCTGGGGCATACGAAAGAATGATCGACAACTGCTGCTTGCCGCCAACGGTTATTTGAAGAATTTGCACGACTCCGACAAACTGCAGCAGATGATTATTTACTGGGTCCCCTTTTATCAATCTGTCTACAACAGCCGGTAACTGTTTTAAGGACAAAATTTTTGGGACAAAGGCCTGAGCTATAGATCTCTTTTTCCATCGTACCGCCATGCATCTACCAACACCGCCGACACGGAAGAAATCACTTTTTCTGTCCCTGGCCCTTTCCCTGGCCGGATTTCTTCTTATTCTTTTTTGCCTGAATCTCTATCAATATCTGCGCGTCAAGTCCGATGTCGCCTCTTCCATGCTCCAGGAAATAAACGCCAAGGAGCTTGGCGGTTTACGCAATTTTTTCAGTACTATTGAGGAAAAGCTCACTATTGTCCGAGACTGGGGCAAAAACGGCGTCCTTGATTCCAGGGACACCATCTCACTCAACAAAAAATTTTTTCCCTTTATCAACAAACAAAAACGCATTTCCGGTGTTTTGCTGGCCGACAACAGTGGTTGGGAATATTTTGTTCTGCTCAACAAAGACCACTGGCTGACCAGAATAACGCAACCGGAAAGCCAGGGTGCCATGGCTGTGTATACCACCTGGAAACAGCCTGAAAAGAGTATTTCCAGCCATGAAAAATCTACCCGCTATGACCCGCGAAAACGGCCATGGTTTCATCATATTCGAGATGGAAAAATTTTCTGGACATCTCTATACTCCTTTAAAGAGACAGGAAAAAAAGGGATCACCGCCAGTGTTTCCTGGGACAGACCTGCAAAGAAAAATTCTTTTTATGTCTTTGGCATTGATATATCCCTGGAGCAGATTCAACAGTTGATGCATCACGACCAGGGCAAAAAGCGTGGAATAATATTTCTTGTCAATGCCGCAGAAAATTCAATTCTTCCGGCAAACAAACCGGTTGAAAAAGAAGGCGCCCTCGAGACGAACAGACTGCTTTCCACGCTCGTTGATACCTGGAAAGCGGCTGATCGGCCCGTTCTGGAAACCATACGGTTCTCCTCCGGCTCTCAACAGTGGCTTGGCTCCCTGCAGCCGCTGGTTCAAGACCGATCGGTATTCTGGATAGGGGTGGCGGCGCCCGAAAAAGAACTGCTGTCAAAACTGCATCATACCCTGTTTCGAATTGATCTTACCGATTTTCTGGTCGCAACTGCCGGCGGTATGTTGCTGCTGTTCATGATCTGGAAAAACGGCGGTTTCGGACAGAGCGAGCCCGTAAAAATTGATCCTGTCGTACGGTTGCATGCGCTGATCAACCAGGGAGAAGGCGCTGATGTCGAGTTTAAATCAACGGTCAGGACCAACCTCAAAACCGGAAAAAAAGGCAAGGAAATTGAATTTGCCTGGCTCAAGTCAGTGGTCGCCTTTATGAATTCAAAGGGCGGTACCCTGCTGATAGGTGTTGATGACACGGGACGCATTACCGGCCTTGATGCTGATAATTTTGAAAACAACGACCGGTGTCTACTCCATCTTAAAAACCTGATCAACCAGCATATAGGGGCGGAATTTTCCGGTTTTGTCACCATCTCTTTATTGAGCAGCGAAGAAAAAGATGTCCTGATGATTGACGTTATACGGGCCGGTCGGCCGGTTTTTTTGAAAATCGGTAAGAATGAAGAATTTTATATCCGCTCCGGCCCCTCTTCAGTCAAACTCTCTCCGAGCCAGATGATCAGCTATGTGCTGCAGAACCTACCGGCAAAGAAAAGGACATGACCAATATTGTTCTTGAACCCGCATGTTTCACAAAAGTCGTCACGAAAGGCCTGAAAGATCTCGTGTAAGGTAAAGCTCCCCGTGGTTTACCCGGGGGCCGGGGGTGTAGTTCATTCCCTGTCACCGTGCAGATCCAGTCGGACCAGACCGGCATAAATTCCATTTTTTTTGATCAGTTCAGTATGGGTCCCCTGTTCCACTATGCGTCCCCGGTCCATCACCAAAATATGGTCCGCCCGCTTAACAGTTGACAGCCGGTGGGCAATCACCAGGACCGTTCGGTCATGGAAGCCCTGCTCCACTGCCCGTTCTAGAATATTTTCGCCCTCGGTGTCAATGGCTGCGGTTGCCTCGTCAAAGATCAGCAGGCCCGGCTTTTTGGCCAGAACCCTAACAAAGGCGATCAACTGTTTTTCTCCGGCGGAAAGCTCGACCCCGCCTTCACCGATAACAGTATTCAACCCGTCAGGCAGTCGCCTGAGCAGCTCGGCCAGACCGGTTGCGCGGGCCAGGATGTCTATTTCCTCATCGGAAATATCGGCGCCTGCCGTAATATTTTCCCGTACCGTATCCGGGAGAAGAAAAACCTCCTGCATGATAATACCGACAAGGGTGCGCAGAACAGGCAGGGGATAACGGCGCAGATCAACATTATCAAGAAAGATCCTCCCTGTATCCGGATCATAAAACCTGACCAGCAACCCGGCCAGGGTGGACTTCCCGGAACCGGTCGAACCAACCAGGGCGGAAACCTTGCCCGGAGCAAGAGTAAAGGTGAGGTCCCGTAATACCGGCGCATCTTTACCATAGGAAAAACAGACATCAGCAAACCGCACTTCTCCCCTGATGGATTTGGGCCGGTACACGGGCTTGAGAACCGGTAATACCTCATCGGTATCAAGGACCTGAAAAATGCGTTCAGCAGATGCCATGGCCGACTGGACAATGGAATATTTTTGCGACAGTTCCCGCAAGGGTTGAAAAAAAAGCCGCATATAGGAAAGAAAGGCTACCAGTTGTCCAAGGCTCAACTGTTTATGCAGGACCTCACCGCCGCCGTACCAGAGAATAAGGGCCACGGCGAGGGCGCTCATAAACTCGGTCAAAGGGAAAAAACCGGCAAACAGACGAATCTGGGCAAAAGTGCGCTGCAGGTATCCATCACAGAGAGCAGTATATTCATCGACAATCTTTTGCCGGCGACCATAGATCTGCACGATGGCCATATTGGCCACTGCTTCCTGCATAAAACTGTTTAACCGTGCCAACTGCCTGCGAATTGCACGGAACCGTTCCCTGGCCAGACGGGAGAAAACAAGGGTTACCGCAAGGGATGCCGGCAGAAAAAACGTCATCAGCATGGCCAGGCGAACATTCATCAGATAGAGGGCGACAAGAATGCCCGTCAGTTTGAGAAGATCATTGAACAGGGTCACCAGGACCGAGGTGAACATTTCATGCATGTTCTGAATATCGTTGGTCAGCCGTGTCACCAGCTTGCCGGTCGGCTGCTGCTGAAAAAAACGTACCTTCAGACCCAGAATATGATGAAAGAGACGGTTACGCAGCCGATGCATGATCATCTGCCCTATCCACTCAAGGAGTACTACCTGGAAAAACCCCGCACCAAAGACCAGGCCGATAAGAATTGCATATTCCCAGGCCACCCGGCCAAGACCGCTGATCCGTGCCTCCGGAGAAAGAGAACCACCGTGCATAAATCCGTCAATGCCGACCTGCATAAGCCTGGGCATTCCCAGAGTGGCGACCGTTAAAATAAGGGAGAGGAGAACAGCGCCGATAAAACCGGGCACAAAGGACCGACACAGGGTGAGAATTCTCTTCCACAGACGCAGATCAAGCAGACTGCCGACCTTTCCGTCCTCTGTGTAACCGTAATTATGCATGATCCTGTTGTTTGTCGACCATGGTTGTATAGAGGCCACCGGTCGCATACAGCGAAGCATGGTCGCCGACAGCGACTATTTTTCCCTGGTCCAGAAGAATAATCTCCCGGGTGCGGGAAAGCAGATTTACCCGATGCGAAACCAAAAGCACCAGCCGGTTTTGGTACTGTCGGCGTATATTGGTAATCACCTCCTGTTCCGTGGATACATCAAGGGCCGACAACCCGTTATCAATGATCAGGATGCGCCTGTTACTGAGCAAGGCACGGGCAAGGGCGATACGTTGTCGCTGGCCGCCGGAAAGTTTGACGCCCTGCTCTCCCACTTTTGCATCATACCCCATGTCAAGCCCGATAATATACTCATGAATGGCCGCTGCCTTTGCCGCTGTCTCGACCTGCTGTTTTGACGCGCCTTCCAGCCCGAAACTGATATTATTATAGATGGTATCGGAAAACAGGGCCGTCTGTTCGCCGACATAGGCAAACTCTTTCCTGATCGCTGCAACAGAGTATTGGTTTATGTCTTCGCCCCCGAGAAAAAGCATGCCTGTATCAATCGGATAGAGCCGCACGATCAGGCGGCACAGCGTTGACTTTCCGGAACCGGAGCGACCGGCTATTCCGTAGATACCGGTAAACCATGCAGTGTTGATGCTGTACAGAGCCGGACGTTTGCCGCCCGGATAGGTGAAGGAGAGGTTATCACAACGGATCCATGGTGCCTGTGGATGCCGGTGGATGCGGGTTTTCATTCCGTCCTCAAGGGAAGGCTGCTCTGCAAGAAGGGTTGCTATTCTACGCAGGGAAGTCAATCCTCGCTGGGCAAGGTTGGCCACCCAGCCGACGGCCATCATGGGCCAGATGAGCATGGCGAGATAGGTAATAAAGGCGACAAAAGAACCAAGGGACATTCCGGCCTCGATCACCATCTTGCCGCCGAAATAGAGAACCAGCAGCATACCGATATTGCCGGCAAGGGTCGCCATGGGATGCAGTAGTCCCTGCAGGATGGCAACCCGCAGGTTGTTACGCACATAGGTCCTGCCGAGTTCGGAAAATTTTCTTTCCTGCGCTCCTTCAAGGCAATATCCCTTCACAAGAGATATCGAGACAAGTGCATTGCGGGCAAATTCGGTCAACCGGCCAAACTGTTCCTGAACTCTGGAAAAGTGAAGATGCATTTTGGTGGACAGGATCCAGGTCGACAGGGCAAGCAGAGGCATGGGCAGAAGGGCAAGCAATGTCAGTCGTGCATCAATGGCCAACATAAAGCCGATAGATGCCGTGGACATAACAAGGGCATCGGCGGCCGCTACCATGCCCATACCGCAGGCCATCTGTACTGCCGCTAGATCATTTCCTGCGTGCGCCATTAGAGATCCCGGCGACCAACGATGATAAAATGAACGGTCCATCCGCACCAGATGGGTAAAGAGCTGCACGCGCAACCGTTTTTCAAGAATTCTGGAAAAACCGATTATGAGGATTCGCCAGACAAATCTGAGCAGAGCTACGCAGGCGGCAATACCAAGAACAAGGGCGGCCAGCAGAAAAAGAGTATGCGGACTTGCGCTTTGGTCGGCAAGGGAATCAATTCCTTTTTTGAGAATTTTCGGAACGATGAGCTGGAGAAAATCGACCCCGAGCAGAGCGGAGAATCCCAGGAACAGACGCAGCCGAAAACGCTTAAACACAGGAATGAGCAGGGCAAGCGCCTGACGGCTTGTCGCTGATTTTTCGGAAATAGACTTCACCTCCGACCGCGCAGTAATTCGTTGTAGGCCGCCGTTAGTTCAATAAAAAGATCATGGTCTCCTCCCTTGTCGGGATGAAGCTTGTGCGCCTTTTTTCGATATAGGGCGGTCAGCTGTTTTTTATCCATGGCTGCAAGTTCCGTCCGGCTGATACCAAAAACAGAACCAGCAGCATTGATGGACATTTTTTTCGTTCCGAGATTCTTTCTGGCGCTGCGGCGTGACTCCTCAAACAACCGGGCAAAATCATTCCAGGATTCGGAACCGGGAAAATCATAGTCAAAAAACATGACTATATAGCGTACAAGATAGGGAGATAATTTTTCCTGCCGGTCAAGTCCCTGCCAGAAGGCGTCGTCTTTATCCAGACGGCAGACCTCTTGCAGAAAATATTGGTCAAGTTTTTCCTGATTAAGGATGTGCGGCATGGAACGGGCATAACTCTCTGTAAAATAATGCTGCAGATCAAAGATGGTGAAAATATACCGTTTATATTCCGCCGGCGACAGGTCCTGTTCCTGGGCTATCATCAGCTGTTCAAGCTCATCGCGGGATTTATCCAGCAGCTGTTTGTACAGGGTCACTGAATTATCAAGTCTGCGTTGATCCACCTGGCCAAAACGAAGATAATGAATACGACGCCGATCTATGACATGGGTTTGTTCAAGAACTTTCGCCTTGACGGCGGCGGTCATTGGGCGCCAGTTTCGATACCTGCCGCGGTCGCAGAAGTGGGATATCTTTATCCGGATATAGGGATCAAGAAAGGGAAGAAAAATCTGTTCGATCTCTTCATAGGAGGCGGTTACGCCAAGCTGCACCAGTCTGTCAAGAAGGTGTTCGTCAATGGAAAAGGAACTACCGCCACCGTATGTTATGTATTGCTCAGGGCGGGGACCAAGTGCAACAAGATCACGGTTGGTCAGACAGACACCGTTATCATAGGATTCACAGAGGACATAATGCAGTTTGTTATCAATAATCCTGCGTGCAAGATACATGGCGGTCAAGTAAGGAAGGGCATACACCGGCAGGCAAGAGAATTATTGCGTATTTGCACGAATATAATCATTGAGAATGGTTTTGACGGTATCAATGGAAAATGGTTTTTCAACTGCGGTCGTGCAATAAAAAGCGTGCGGATCACACATGACTTTATGACCGGCATCTTCGCTCATGGCAACCAGCATGGTTGACGGATTGCGATCGGCAATGGCTTTGGCCGCCCCAATGCCATTCATCCCGTTATCGACCTGCAGGTTGAGAAGAACCAGATCATAGGGCCGACCGGCGATCAGTTGGTCGTTGAATTCACGTACCGCCTCATCCCCGCAGTCAACGGTTGTAACATCACAGTTACATTCCTCAAACATACCGCTGAAAACCTTTTGCATAATTTCATCATCATCCATGATCAGGACCCGTAGGCGTTTATTATAGGCCTCACTGCCGACACAGTATTGAGCGGTTCGACCAACCGGAAGATAAATCGTGGCCGTACAACCGGCCTCGGGCCTTGCATCGATCCTGAGCAGCCCACCATGTTTTTTGACAATGGCGTGGGCGATGGTCAGACCTAGCCCCATCCCCTTTTGGGTTCCCTTCTGCTTGGTGGAAAAATAGGCGTCAAATATGCGCTCCAGAAGGGCCTCATCCATGCCGCAGCCGCTGTCGGTAATCCGAATACGAATAAATTTTCCGTCGGCAATCGGTTGTCCGGTTTTTTCGGCCTCTTCACGACCATTGATTTCAGCCAGGTCAACACTCAGTTTCCCTTTCCCCTGCATGGCCTCAACGGCATTGAGAATAATATTCTGAAAAACCTGGACCATCAGGTCGACATCAAGGTCGACATAACTTACCTTGCCGTCGGACGTTAATTGCACCTCGATATCAGAGTCCCCAAGTTCATTCTCAAGGAGGCCGGAGAGTAACTCATCAACGCAGACCAGTGATTTTGAGGGCAGGTAGTTATCGGAAAAAGTTGAAAATCGCCGGATAAGACCAGTGGTAAGCTGCAGCGCCTTGCCGGTCTCGACCAAAAGCTGATTGACCTTTTCATCAAGTGAAAGAATCCTGGCCATTTCAACATTTCCATTAATAATCGTCAGTAGATTGTTGAAATCGTGGGCAATACCACCGGCCATCGTTGCCATGGCATCAAGTTTATTGATGCGCTGAAGTTCTTTTTCCAGTCGGGCCTTTTGGGCATCCATCCGTTTGCGCTCGGTCACATCTTTCATAATACCGATAACGGACAACTGTTCCTCTTCATAAATGGGAACGAGATTAAAGGTTACCTGCCGTGTACCCAGAAAAACAGGATTGGAATAATCAAACACCAGAGGTGTATTGGTGTGTGTTGAAGCGAGATTATCGATCCAGGTACAAAAATCAAGATGATGGTCCTCCGGTAAAAGATCCACCAGTCGGGACCCCAGAATTTCGGCTTCCGCAGAGGAAAACAATCGGCAGCAGACCGGGTTTGCCCGAACGATTCTTCCCAGGCCATCCAGTTCAAAGGCCCCTTCCGTCATTCGCTCGAAAATGACCTCGTTGTGTCGTTTGTTGACAAGAAGTTCGCTGGTTACCTCCCGAGGATACAGGCCCTGCAAACCTTCGATATGAGTACTGCCTCTCAGGCCTGATTCGAAGCGTTGCAGGGCGGCAAGGATATGCTTTTTCATCGTTGCCGCCGGACCCTTGGCAATACAGATATCAGCGCCCAGTTCAAGGACGTTCATATCGTCTTCCAGGGCAATACCGGAAAGAACAACAAGAAATATATGCTCATATCCCGGCGTGTTGCGGACGATGTGACAGAGTTTGGCCCCGTCTATTTTGGGCATGACCAGATCGGTAAATATTATATCCGGTGGAAATTCCATGAGTATGTCCAATGCCTCAAGACCGTCCCTTGCGATCTGCACCGAACAGCCGGCATCCTCCAGGGCCTTGGAGACGATTTTGAGAATCACCGGACTATTATCAACAACCAGAACCTTGTGCTCAGTCATTTCCAAGTAACCCCCTTACGGCTGCGACAAATTCCTTAACATCAAATGGTTTACTGAACACCAGGTCGGCCCCCAATTCGCGGGCGGCGGGCAAATAGGCCTCGGGGCCGATTCGTCCACCTCCGGAGATGGCAACTATTTTCACAGCCGGAAATTCCTTTTTCAGGAGGCTGATTGTTTCCAGGCCTTCCTGTTCCGGCATGATCAGATCGGTGATCACCAGATCAGCAGGTTGCCTGCGCTGGATCTGCATCCCCTTACGACCGTTTTCCGCATCGTCGACGGTGAAGCCGCTCCATTCCATGACCTGGCGCAGGAGAACACGCATCTGTTCATCGTCGTCAATGACCAGTATTCGCATCAGTCGCCCCCCTGAAAAGAAAAAAACAATTAACCTGAATTCTGCAGCTATCCAGTGTTACTCTACCATTGGCAGCTACTTTTTAACAACCTGAATTCAAGGCGGAAGTGGACAATAATGTTTTTTTTATAGCTTTACTTTGTCCCACCGGCTCGATGTTGAAAAACATGTTCACGAAAAAAGTCGATCAATCGGCGCCGGCGTTCAACAATCCGGATTTGTTCAGGAATGAGATCCCCGGTTTCATTTTTCATAATCGACATCTTGTATTCAATATTGGGTGCAAAGCGATTATCGAGATACCATGCATAGCAGAGCCCGAACAGGAGACCCGGTGGCGTAAAACCATCATCACCGTTAATAACCCGGGTATAGAGTCCTTTTTTCTTTGTCGATGCATGCATGCGTGCCAGTCTAAGATAGGTGTCAAGTGTGTGGAAATCAAAAAAAGATTCGAGACGTTCTACTTCCCGTATAAGAAGGCTGAATTTATGGCCGATGACTTCCCCTGCGCTTTCAATGGATTCAAGTT
>DRLX01000535.1 GCA_011322715.1 Desulfobulbaceae bacterium | reverse complement strand
TTCAAGGCAGTAAGGCTGTGCATCCACCTCTTTGAAGTATACTGATCAGCAGGCAAAAGACAAAACAATAATGACGGCAGGGCGTGAAAACAAATGCTACTCTTGAAAAGTGTCACGTGGGGCGATACCCACAAGTTGCAGCAGGCCTTCAAGGATGGTCATGGGATGGGGAGGGCAGCCGGGGACATAGAGATCCACCGGTAAAATTTCATCGACACCGGCCGAGGTCTCGGGATGGCCACGAAACAAACCGCCGCTGATGGCGCAGGCGCCGGTAGCGATCACCACCTTTGGTTCGGGAACGGCTTTGTAGGTTGCCAAAAGCGCCTCTTTCATATTGATACTCACCGGTCCGGTAACCAGAATACCGTCGGCATGGCGTGGCGAGGCCACAAAACCGATACCGAAGCGGCCCAGGTCATAAACGATGGTTCCCAGAACATTGGTATCGGCTTCACAGGCATTACAGCCACCAGCGCTCACCTGCCGCAGTTTCAGTGAGCGGTGAAACAACTTTCTGCGAAGCTGATCCAACCTCACATCCGCTGGTGGTTTCGTACCATTGACAATCAACTCATCACGCCTGCCGGCGGCAAGACGAAAATCACGGCCAAACGAAAGGGCCTTCTGCGGGCATTGGCGCACGCAGGCACCACAGAAGAGACAGCGGCCCATGTCGATACAGAGAAGCCCGGTCGGCTCTCTTCCAAGAGCAGTGCCTGGACAACAATCCAGGCAGATGGTACATTCCAGACCTTGACAACGTTTCTGGTCAATTATCGGCCTGCCTTGATAACGGGCGTCCATTTCCGGCGCCGGTTCCCGCGGATAGCCGATGGTATGGGAGCCCTGGTGATAACGGGCAAGAAGACTATGAATCATAGGACTCTCCCAAAAAAGAGATGGAATGACCCAAAAAGGAAAAATTATAGATCATGACCGCAATAGGACAGGTTAAAGCTCTTGTTACAGATGGGAAAATCCATAATCCCCTCCCCCCGGACCGCAAGGGCCAGGCCCGGCCAATTATGTACCGACGGATCGACCACCTTGTATGTTCTTATCTCACCCTCGGGCCCGGTCACCGCCACATGGCAGATTGAGCCCCGCCATCCCTCCACCAGGGAGACGATGCACTGGTCTGCGGGCAGTCTGCCAAGTGGTGTCTGCTCCTCCCGGGTCGGCAGGTCCTGCAGCCTGGCAAGGACAAAGGCGACCGATCGTTTAATTTCCAGCCAGCGGACAAAGGCTCGGCCATAGACATCGCCGGTAAACCAGACCGAAACAGGCAGACGATGGCGTCGATAACTGCCGGTGGGGAAATCCACCCGATTATCCATTTCCTTGCCGCAGGCCCTGGCGGCAGGGCCGACCATGCCAAGATCCTTTGCCTGCTTGCGGCTCAATGTTCCGGTTTCCTCAAAACGGGCCATTACCGAAGGAGTATTCCAAAGCAGGGTGGCGGCCTCGGTGACATCTATAAAATGTTTCTTGACCTGATCAATCATCGCGCCTATACGTACATCGTCAAGATCATGGCCGACACCGCCGGGAAGAACAATTCCCCGACCATAGCGATTCCCGCAGAGCATGGCGGTGATATTTAAAAACGCGCCCCGCAGCCGGCCACAGAACGAGGCGGTCGGCGCATAGCCCACATCCATGGCCATGGCCCCAAGATCACCAACATGGTTGGCAATCCGTTCCAACTCCAGGGCAATGGCACGTATATCCATGGCACGCTCAGGCACTCCAATACCAGCCAGGGCCTCCAGTGCCTGACAATGGGCCAGGCTGTGTCCTATGGTCGTATCTCCGGCCAGGGTTTCCATCAGCATCAACGTCCTCTGGTCCGGTATCCTGTCGCGCAGGGCCGCTTCAATGCCCCGATGCTGAAAGCCAAGTGCAATTTCCAGGTGAAAAACCGTCTCGCCATGACAGAGAAAACGAAAATGTCCGGGCTCGATGATCCCGGCATGCACGGGCCCCACCGCTACCTCGTGCATCTCTTCACCTTCAGCCTGCAGAAAAGACTGGCTGCCGATATAACGGCCGGCCTCGTCGGCTGCCGTGCCCGTTTGAGGCAGGTATCTAAGCGGGGCAGGCTGCGGATGCCCCTGGAGTGTACAGCCGCTTTCTTCGGCCAGCTCACGCTCAAAGGGAGCTACCTGGGGAAATTCTTTTGCCAGGGATCGCCACTGGGATGGGATTTCGGTCCGCAGCAGATACAAGCGTCTGCGTTGATCGTGACGAAGGACCGCAATGACCTCCTTCTTCCCCACCCTTCCATACAGTTTCGGCAGTGCGGCAAGAAAGAGTCCGGCGGCCAGGCCGGTGGAGAGAGCCACCTGAAATTTATGCAAGGGCAGACAGGGAATATCCCGCAGGGGAAAAAACTCTTTATTGCGGACCTTCACGGCACCTTCAATCATGGAAGTCCTCCTATCAGGGCCGCTGCCCGGGTGAGAAAAACCTGTATCGATGCGGGTAGATACAGGCCAAAGAAGAGCAGCAGGCCAAGGAGAACACAAACCACCATTATGGACGAAGCCGAACGGTATTTCTCAGGCAAGTTTCGCCCTTCTCCCCAGACCATGGGCATCAGATGCCGGAGGACGGCCACGAAAATGACACTGATGCCAAACAAAAAAATCACCAGTACAAAGATTGCCCCTCTATCGATGGCTGCCTTGACCAACAGGTACTCACTGATAAAGATCGAAAAAGGGGCCGCCCCGATGAGTGCCAACAGACCACAGGCAAGGGCGATACCCCAAAGCGGTGCGCTATGCAATGCCCCCCGAATACGGCCCATTTCATGGCTGCCATAGAGCTGGCCCAGTCTTCCGGCGGCAAAAAAACTGAGCGATTTTCCCATGGAATGATTCAGGGTGTGGAGAAGAGCGGCAAAACAACCTGCAGGCCCCAGGCCCAGGCCCAAGGTGATAATACCAAGATGTTCGACGCTTGAATAGGCAAGCAATCGCTTGATATCATGCTGATAAAGAATAAAGGCCGCCGGAACGATAATGGACACCAGGCCGAAGATGATATAGAGACGGCTGGTAAACTGATCAGACCCCAGGGCATGGTTAACGATGGCGCCATGGCGCATAATACAGTAGAGGGCGGCATTGAGCATGAAACCGGAAAACATGGCCGAAACCGGTCCCGGCGCCTGGCTATGTGCATCAGGTAGCCAGGTATGGGTTGGGGCAAGACCGGCCTTGGTACCGAACCCCACGAGAGAAAAGATAAAAGCGGCCTTAAGCAACAGGAGATTGTACCCTCCGGCAACGCTGAGTTGCGTCCAGAATAACTGCTGACTCCCCTCCCCCGTCGTCGGTAAAGAAGCCGCTACCAGCAGGGTACCGATAAAGGCAAAGGCGATGCCGACTGAGCAGATGATCAGGTATTTCCACATGGCCTCAATGGCGGCAGGCTTGGGATAGATGGAAACCAGAAATGCAGTCACCAGAGTAGTTGCCTCCATACCGACCCACATCAGGCCGATATTGTTGGCCAGCAAGGTCAAGGTCATGGTCCACAGGGACCCGAGCCAAAGCTGATTATACCGTCTGGCGGCCGTAAGGGACAAACGGCCGCTTCCAAGATCATCACGAAAATAGCCCGGCGCAAACAGAGAACCAGCGGTAAAGACAAGAAGCATCACCAGAAGATGCCAGGCCGAGAGATGGTCAAGATAGAGCCAGCCCCCGGCTGTCTGCATGGGCAGACAGGTCGGCAGGCCGGAGATGCCCACCAGCAGACAGAACGCATCAAGCAATACTGCGCCCAGGGAGAGCATGAACATAACACTGCCCCGCTGGACAAAAAACAGCGCCGCTATTCCCACCAGGGGAATGAGCAGAAAGAGAATCAGCACCCCACTCATCCCCGCAACTCCGTCAGACGATCAACATCGGTATGGTCAAACTCCCGGTTGATCTGATACACGGCGATGCCCATACCAAAAACCGCAACCCAGACATCAAGGAGAACGCCGAATTCAACAACCATGGGAATATGATCGGCCACCACCGCGCCCAGGCCATAGATGCCGTTCTCCAGTACCAGGTAACCAAGCACCATGCTCAGCGCCTTGCGGCGGGAAATCAGCAGAAGCAGGCCGGTAATCATGGTGAACAAGGCCAAGGCAATGATCAGGCTGTCCTTGTTCCCGCCAAAGGGAAGTTTCGAGGCAAAGACCACCGAGCTTATCAGGGCGAAAAAACCGATACTCAACGAGACGTTAAATCCGATAAAGGGTTCTACTTCCCGCTTGACCCTGGCCACCCGCAGGCTCCGGAGAAGCAACCAGGGAAAGACGCCGCCTTTGAGAACTATGGCCGTAAGAGAGAGGAGACCATGCTGGAGAGAAAGCGGCTGCAGGCCGACAAGCGGTATCAGCCCCAGGACCACACCCTGCAGGGCAACGGTTCGAATGCAGAATGCCAGCCGGCTGCTCCCAAGCAGGGTCAGATTGGTCAGCACCAGCAGAAAGAGCAGAAGAGACATCAGGGTCAGCATGCCGAATCCCCGCTCCCCTCACCGGCAATACCAAGTGGAGAGAAAAAAAAGAAAAATATCATTGGACAAACTCCAAAAACAAGGCAAGTCCGGCGAAAACACCGGCACCGATCAGCAGTTGCGGTACCCTGATCAACCGCAACCTGGCCATGGACGACTCAACAAGTCCTACCAGCACACCGATAACAGTCATCAAGACAAGAAACAGAGGCAGCCAGAGGGGACTTGTTCCCGAGGGTACCAGGATAGAGGCGGCAATGGCTGCCATAAGCCAGATTTTGAGCGCCACGCCATATTCAATCATAGCCAGATCCGGGCCGCTGTGATCAAGAATCATCACTTCATGGATCATGGTCAGTTCGAGGTGTGTTGTCGGATCGTCAACGGGAATCCGTGCGTTTTCTGATAAAAAAACGAGAAAAAGTGCTACCAGGATAAGAAGCAGTGAGGGCGCATTATGCTGCCAGTGTTGCATGGATATTGTCTGCAGCATGCCTGTCAGAGACTGGGAATTCGTCATTTTCGCCAGGCCGGCCATGGCCAGGAAAAAGGCGGGTTCTGCAAGGGCTGCAAAAAATGCCTCGCGGCTTGCGCCCATGCCTTCAAAACTGGAGCCGGTATCAAGGGCTCCGAGCATAGTCACAAACCGTCCCAGCCCCATCAGATAGGCAAGAAGAATGAAATCACCCTGAAAATGGACAAGGGCGGGCAGGGGGCCCAACGGCACAAGCAGGGTGCACAGCATAAGGGCCGCCAGATTACAGACCGGGGCCAGCTGCACCAGTCCGGCGGACACATCACTGTAGATCACACCTTTTTTAACCAGCCGAACCAGGTCGAAATAGGGCTGCAACATCGGAGCTCCCAGGCGACCGGCCAGCAAGGCCTTGCTCCGGTTAATCACGCTGAGCAAAAGCGGGGAGAGCAGCAGGGATAAAATGACGGCCGCAAGGCTCATAACCATCCTCCTACAAGGGCCGCCAACAACACAAACAGGGTGGCAACAATATAGAGAATGTATACCTGAACCCGACCATGCTGCATCCAGCGCAATAAACCAAGAAATCCGGCAATAGCTACAAAAAGAGGCGTGAAACAGAAACGGGTCAGGGGATCGGGCGTATCCGTCTGCAAACCGACGCCGGTGGCCACGAGTTTTCCGGGCACACCACCTTCAACCCTGCTTCTGAGGATAGCATCAAAAAACAGGGTAATGGGCCGGGCAAACGAGGAAGCCGTATACTGCATGCGGACGTTCGGATACTGATAGCCGCACCCCCAGGTTGCCTCCCGCCCTGTCTGGCGGTTTTTCAATAAGACATAACGAAGCAGACCAAAACCTAGTCCGAGAAGAATCACACCAGCTCCGACAAGAGAGATAATCTCGAGCTGATGGGCCGCGTCGGCAAAAGGTGAAAGGGTGACGAAAGTGGGCAGAAAAACAGCAACCGCTTGTCGGACAAGATGGAGAAACAGGGGAGCCGCCAGTCCTATACCGATGCAGAGAACTGCAAGCAGTCCCATGGGCAGATACATGGAAGGCCCGGTTTCGATGGCATTTTCAGCATGTGAGGAACGGGGACTGCCCAGAAAAATGATCCCATAGGCCTTAACGAAACAGGCGGCGGCAAGGCCACCGATAAGGGCCAGCCCTGCCAGAGTCAGCAGCAAGGGCCAGGCATTGGCAGCAGGCAGAATTGTCTGGCCATGGACGGCTCCGAAATAGATGAGAAATTCACTGATAAAACCATTGAGCGGCGGCAAACCGCAGATGGCAGCCGATCCTATGAGAAAACAGAAGGCGGTTTTCGGCATCCGTTTTTTCAAGCCACCGAGTTCATCAATTTCAAGGGTTGCGCATTGCTGCTGAATTGAACCGGCACCGAGAAAAAGCATGCCTTTAAACAGAGAATGATTCAAAACATGGAGCAGGCCGCCGGCAAGGCCGAAAACGGCAACAGTGGGACGGCCCTGGCTGATGCCGATCATACCTATCCCCAGGCCCAGCAGGATGATCCCGATATTTTCCACACTGTGATAGGCCAGCAGCCGCTTGAGATCATGCTGGGCCAGGGCAAAAAGAACGCCCAGAATACCGGAAACAACACCGGTCACAACCAATATCATTCCCCAACTGTAGACCGGTCCACCAAGCAGGAGCACTGCCCGAAGGATCCCGTAAATACCCATTTTAATCATCACCCCGGACATATAGGCGGAGACATGACTGGGCGCGGCAGGATGGGCCTCGGGCAGCCAGACATGAACCGGCAGTATTCCCGCTTTCACACCAAAACCTAAAAAAGCCAGCCCAAAAAGCAGATGGCGAAAAGACGGCGACAGGGACAGGGGGTGGAAGGTGGAAAAGTCCAGACTATGGCCGCTTGTTCCCAGCAGCATGAAAAAGAGCAGCAACAGAACACCGCCCAGATGTCCGGCCACCAGGTACACCCAGGCTGCAGAGCGGGCCTTTTTATCCTGATCATGAAACAGAACGAGAAAAAACGGGGCTAGTGACATCACCTCCCAGGCCAGCATAAAGAGGAGACCATTTTGCGCCGTCAGGACCAGGACCATGCCGACAGTCAGCAGGTTATAAAAAAACCAGTGTACACCGTGACGGTACCCGCCTCCGGAATAATGGCGCATATAGGGAATGCCATACAGACCAAACAGCGCCCCAAGGAATACAACGGGAAGGAGAAAAAAAGCGGCCAGGGGATCCAAGAACAGTTGAAAATTTCCCCCGGCCATGGACCAGGGCAGATGCAGGACAAGGGGGGTTCCCGTGGTAAGGACGGAGAATATGGGCCTACAGGCAGCCGCCAGTCCGCCGAGCAATCCGGCCTGGGCCCAGAGAGCGGAACGAGTCCTGCTGCGGCCGTCGATAAGGGCAGCCAGACCGCCGACAAACGGCAGAAGAATAAGCCATATCAGTGATGACATCCGTACTCCAATCTGAGCAGTAAAGCTTTATAAAGAAGCAGGTAATTATTTTTTAAACCGCCTCTCAATAACCGGCATGATTGCCCTCCGGCAGGGTTAGGCCTTACCTTTTGAAAAAACTTAACAAACCATGTCAATGATCCATGGGAGGAAGTTACTTCGTACTGGCTGCAGAAGACTGTTCATCCAACGGGCCAGGAACAAAGAAACGAGTTCTGGATGTAAATCCGTCGACGTTTTTTGTCAAGTTTTATCCCTCTATGAATCCCCTTGCACCACTAATTTCCAGGGCATAATACTCTTGCCACCATTTTCGATGACCGCTCAAGAAAACTCTATCTTCACGCTCCGGGAACCAGGACCGACGTTTC
>DRLX01000534.1 GCA_011322715.1 Desulfobulbaceae bacterium | reverse complement strand
GATAGTTTTTTTAGGCATGGCGGTTTGAAGTTTTTCAGATTTGATGGGGTATTTATTCCTGCTCTTGATGAGCGCAAGTCTCCGGTCTTTGCAACCAAAGAGAAGTAGAAGTATTTCAAGAATAATTCTCATAAATTATCTCAATGTTACGAGGTGAAAACCTTTTTCTCAAGGAAAAACCTTTTTCATCGGTAAAAAAATGATTTCCCGTTATGCTTCTCCAGGTGCCATACCACACCAGGCGTCACCTGGAAAGGGAGCAGGCCTGAACAGTAACAGTCCCTGGTGCCCATGAATCTTCGTCGTATTTATTTTCAACCCTTGCTGTTTCCCATCTTTTTTTTCGGCCTGACCATCCTGGCCGGTGGGGCGTTGCTTTGTCTACCGATCTGTCTGCGTAGCGGACAGGTCTTGTCCTGGACCGATGCCCTGTTCACGGCCTGCTCCGCCACCTGTGTGACCGGTCTTGTGGTGGTGGACACGGGCACGGTTTTTTCATCTTTTGGGCAAGGGGTCATCCTCGCTTTGATCCAGATCGGCGGGCTGGGCATCATGTCTCTGGCCTCACTTGCCCTGTATCTGTTCAGACAGCGGGTCACTCTGACCGATCGGATTGCCGTCGGCCAGAATCTTCTCCAGGATTCCAGCTTTCATCTAGGCAGATTTCTACTCAAAATCGTTGTCGGTACCCTTGTCATCGAACTTGCAGGCGCTTTTCTGCTCCAGCTGACAACACGAGGCGCCATGTCCCTGCCATCCGCCATTTTTCACAGTGTATCGGCTTTTTGTAATGCCGGTTTTGCGCTCTATAGCGACAGCTTGACCAGGTGGGCCGACAGTGTGTCGGTCAATCTTGTAATCATTGGTTTGATTGTTCTGGGCGGGATTGGTTTTTTTGTGATGACGGATGTGGTCGACTGGTTTATGCATCGAATCGGTCCCGGCAGGAGGAGACCGCATAAATTTTTAAGTTGGTATTCACGGGTAGTGGTCAAGACGACATTGTATCTTATTGTCGGGGGAACACTGGCTATTTTTATCGGTCAGTGGTGGGGACAACCTCATCAATACTCTTTTGCTCATGTCCTGTTGACCGGCCTTTTTCAGTCTGTTTCCTGTAGAACGGCGGGGTTTAATACGGTTGATATCGGTGGCCTTACCGATGTGACCCTGCTCTTTATGATGGCACTCATGTTTATCGGAGCTGCGCCCGGCTCCTGTGCCGGTGGTATAAAGGTGACGACTTTTCGGATCGTCCTGGCCTTTCTGCATGCGGAACTGCTTGGCAGAGATCAGGCGGTGGTCGGTAAAATAGCGGCTTCAAGAGAGGCGGTGCGAAAGGCCCTGTCGCTGGCTGCTTTTTCCGTGCTTCTTGTCTGCGGTGCAATTATTGTCTTAAGTATAAGTGAGCGCTGGGGGCTACCCAGGACCCAAATCCAGCCGACACTGCTTGCCATAAGTTTTGAGGTGGTTTCCGCTTTTGCCACGGCCGGGTTGTCCATGGGGCTGACCCCTCATCTTTCCCTGGTGGGTAAGTATGTCATTATCATACTCATGTTTATCGGGCGCCTGGGGCCTCTTGTTTTTGTCGGCGTCTTAAGCACCCTCAACCGGAGGGTTGCCTACAGCCGTCCGGATTCGGATCTGCTCATCGGATAGGAGAAACCAACATGCCTTAACGGCATAACAAATCATGAAAATCAACTGGTTACGACTGAAACATATGTAACCCTGTTTTCGGAGAAAAGAATATGAAAGGGGAAGTCGCCGTTATCGGATTGGGAAAATTTGGTTTTTATTTCGCCGTCACCCTTGTTGATCTCGGTTTTACCGTTATCGGGATTGACAATAGACAGAACAGGGTTCAAGATGCACGAGACAGGTTGCATCAGGTATATAAGATCGATTCGACCAATAAGGAGGCCCTTGAACAGATAGGCCTTGCCGAGGTCTCCCATGTGCTTATCAGTGTGGGGGATTCGATCGCCGCCTCATCCATGATTGCCATGTACGCCAAAGAGCTGGGTATCCCCCATGTCTGGGTCAAGGCCGTTAATGGTGATCACCAACGGCTCCTCTACCGGCTGGGGGTTGACGAGGTGATTATTCCGGAACAGATGGCAGCGGTCCAGCTGGCCTCCAAGGTAGCCATTCCCGGATTTTTGCAGTATGCCACCTTTGATCCCGAGGTCTCTTTTCAGGAGTTGACCATTGATCGGTGGGCCGGCAAGAGCCTGCGTCAGCTCGACTTGACAAGACGATACCAGATTCAGGTAATTTCAGTAAAGAAACAGGAAACGGAGAAAATAGAATATACTCCTGATCCGGACTATATCTTTCAGCCGGGAGATAAAATAATTATCCTGCGTAACACCAACACGTCAACCAAGCTTAAATCATAGGCATATCTTTCCGACCGCAGCCGGAAGACAACGTGTAATTTATTGGCATAATTATTTCTTTTCGGGGCCATGCTCCAGTATCGATTCCAGCTCCTGCCAGCGGTCATAGAGTTGT
>DRLX01000533.1 GCA_011322715.1 Desulfobulbaceae bacterium | reverse complement strand
GAGGCGGCCGAACTTTCCCGAGAATATGGGGTGAAAACCATCCTGTTACTGCCAGTCATCTACCGGGGACGATTCTGGGGCGTACTGGGTTGCGATACCTGCAAGAAACCCGTACACTGGTCGAGCAACAATATCCATTCTCTGCAAAGCTTCGCATCCACACTGTGTACCGTCATCATGCAGAGGCGGAGTGAACGGGAGGCCACCCGAATACGGGACCAATGGATAACCACCTTTAATTCCATCAAAGACGCCATTTTTCTTCTCGACACTGATAATCGAGTCGTCAATGCCAATGCCGAGGCCCTGCGCGTCGCCGGGGTTGGTAATCTTTCCGCAATTCTCGGAAAAAACCTTCCCAATATTCTCCATGGAAAAGGAACGAGATTCAAGGCCTGCCTTGCCGAACTTACACTGGAGCAGGGGATTCCTTTAAGTGATGAGGTCCACTCCTCCAAACTTGATAAATTCTTTTTTTCCTCCTCTTTCCCCGTCTATCACCAGGAGGGAGAACTCGCAGGCGTTATCTATATCGCCCGTGATGTAACCCGGGAAAAAAACATGGAGCAACAACTCATTCAGGCCAGGAAAATGGAGGCCTTAGGTACCCTTGCAGGCGGTATTGCCCATGACTTCAACAATATCCTGGCTGCTATCATGGGTTTTTCCGAACTTGCCCTAGTCAAGCTCCAACATCGAGAAACCGTTGGCCTTGACGACGATATAAACCAGATTTTACAGGCGGGAAAAAGGGCCAAAGAACTGGTTGCCCAGTTGCTTGCTTTCAGCCGCAATCAGGAAAGCCGAAAAGCCGTTATTAAAGGAGAACCGATTTTAGAAGAAACCATTCACATGCTCAGGGCATTTGTTCCTGCAAACATCCAGGTGACCACACAAATTTCCCCTGAAAAACGGACCATTTTTGCTGATCCGACGGCACTGCATCAGGTGTTTATGAACCTTGGTTCAAATGGTGCCCAGGCCATGAAAGATAAAGGAGGACGACTCCTCATCAAACTGGAAGAAACCCCGCTTAGCCGGGAGCAACAACAACGGATTTCCGAACCGGCCGAATCGTATCTGCATATTGTTTTCAGTGACGAGGGTGGCGGCATCGACCCCCGGATCGTCGACAAGATCTATGATCCTTTTTTCACGACTAAAGAAGTCGGTGAAGGAACAGGCATGGGCCTGGCTGCCGTGCACGGTATCATTGAAGATCATGACGGTTTTATGGAACTGGAAAACAAACCGGGTATAGGAGCCACATTTCACATATACCTTCCCCAGACCATAAAAACGAACACTCAACACATTGCATCGGTTTTAGATCAACAAAAAACGGCTACCAGGACCTTCAAACTGGTCCTGATCGTCGATGACGAGGCGATGCTGCTTGCCATGTACAAGGACATGTTTTCTCTGCTGGGTTGTGATACGCTGACCACTCCCGATCCAAACAATGCCCTTGCATTCCTGAAAAATAACCCGGACATCGATTTGTTGTGTACCGACTACGACATGCCGGAAATGAACGGCCTTGAACTGGCTACACAATGCCACGGTCTACGACCGAACCTCCCCATTTTGCTCAATTCAGGTCTGCAGGTTGATTTAGACAGTGATGCCGTCCAACGCGCGGGTGTCTCTGCAATTCTTACCAAACCCGTTGCTCTGCAGGAGCTTCAGAAGACCCTTCTCCTCCTGACGGAACGAAAGAACTAAAACTTTTCTCCCATTGTAAACGCCTCCCATTCTACAATCTGATGGAATGATGAAACTACTGATTAACGGTCAGAAAGATGAAAACCAATGCGCCTGTTTCATCAGCCAAAGATCGCAAAACCAATGGTGCCAACAGAACTCATCCTCTGGACGCAGCAGTACCAAATCCCGGACCAGTGGCTGATACATGGGCGAATGGCGAGGAAGGAAGAACGGTAACAGTAATCACTGCAATAAAAAGCCCGCTCCAGGGACAAGGATGCGGAGAAACAGCTTCCGGCATCTCTTTCCTTTTTTCCCTGAATGGCTTATTGTGTCGTCTTGCACAGACAGTCGACATATAGATATTGAGTGGAAAGAAAAATCGTCATCCACCTTTCAACCCCCTGCTGATAACCATCCAACCTATTGACACAAAAATCGCAACGCACTGAAAAACGATGGAACCCACAATACTTATTGTTGATGATGAACAGGATCTACCCGACATGATTACTGATTTTTTTGAAGACGAAACCTCTTTTAATGTCCGCTCTGTAAACTCAGCGGAAAAGGGACTGGAACTGCTGCCGGAACTTCGCCCCGATATATGCATGGTCGATATACGCCTTCCGGGAATGGACGGCAACACCTTTATTCTTCAAGCCATCACGCAACTTCCCGACTGTAAATTTATTATCCATACCGGCTCGTCCGAGTACACCATTCCCCCTGAATTACGGGAAAAAGGAATTACTCCAAAATCAATCCTCTTTAAACCGGTCATTGGCCTGCATCTCTATCTTGACAAAATCAAGGAATTACTTGCAGGCTAAAATGGACATTGGGAACAGCAGGACCATAGGTAATGCCCTGCAAAAAAGACAACGAACAAGTTTCAATAATCTGGAGTTTTATACATGAACATGCGTACTGCCCCGGCACGTATTCAACGAATTATCTGTATTGTATTTATTGCCCTTGTAGTTGCACTTCCGGTCGGCGCGGAAGACCTTGATACCGTCCTCCAATCCGGAACCCTGAAACATCTGGGCATCCCGTATGCCAATTTTGTTACTCCGGACAAAAAAGGGCTGGATGTTGACCTGATGCATGCGTTTGCCGACTACTTAGGCGTGCGTTACACGTTTATTGAAAGTACCTGGAGTACAATTATTCCCGATCTCACCGGCAAACAAATCAAGGTGGCCGGAGACAATGTTTCGATTATCGGCAGTACGGAGAAAAAAGGCAATATTATTTCCACCGGATTTACGGTCCTGCCCTGGCGAAAAAAAATTGTTTCCTTTTCCAGGCAGACTTTTCCCTCCGGAATCTGGTTGATTGCCCGAAGTGATTCCCGGCTTACCCCGATAACGCCGACCGGAAATATCAGCAATGATATTACAATGGTGAAAAAAAAATTAGCGGGGGTGAGTGTATTGGGCCTACCGGGGAGCTGTCTGGCGCCAAGCCTCTACGGCATTGACAAAACGGGCGCTAAACTGCGATTTTTCCCTCCGGAAAACGACCTGGAGGAAATGATTCCCTCAATTATTGCACACAATGCCGATGCCACCCTCATTGATGTGCCGGTGGCCCTGGTCGCCCTGACACGATGGCCGGGAAAAATCAAGGTTATCGGCCCGGTGTCACAGCCACAGGAGATGGCCTGCGCATTTGCCCAGGACTCGCCGAAACTCAAAGCACAATTTGACGCTTTTTTCCAACAGTTCAAAAAAAGTGGTCAATACCGAAAATTAGTTGAAAAATATTACCCTTCCGTCTTCACCTATTATCCGGATTTTGCCGGTCAATAACAGCCTCGGAGACAACGGAGCAATACACTCCCCTTCTAAACAATTCCGGTGCATGCTGCACTCTACAACCGTGCTGTTTTTTTGGCACTCAACCTCTTTCCCTGACCAATGTCCACTGGCAAATATCCCGGACCATCGGCACGATATATAATTACCGGCTGTTTTCTTTTACTCCTGTACATCATTTTTCTTCTTGTCTCCTATTATAGGAATACTACCGCTCTGCAGGGCGCATCCTTACGGCAATTTCAACTCGACGTCGCCCACAAGGCGTCCACATTGGAATATTTTTTCCTGGAACGCAAATATGATATCCGGGCACTTGCCGATTCTCTGGAAATTCACACCTACTTCATCAACCTCAATATGGGAATGTCAAAGCAGTATGGATTGCAGGTCAGTCTCTTTGCCATCCAAAAACGGATGAATAGCATTATTGCCGACAAAACCATCGGCGCAAAGGCCATCTATACAAAATTCACCCTGCTTGACGAAAACAAACAGACACTTGTGAGTTCCGGGGCACTCAGTCAACAAAGAGACACAAGCCGTCATTCATGGGAATTCAGTGTTAACGATGGGCGCAATGAACCGAAACTCGTCATCCGGCGCAACAGGCACGGAAATGAACTTGCGCTGATTGTTCCCTGCCTGTTTAAAGAAAAGGTCGTTGGCTGGGTGGTGGCCTGGCTGCAACAGGCAACGCTGTATGACCATTTCCTTGTCCCCACTCCATCTCTCTCCAGCAAGGCCTTCTACCTGACCTTTGCCGATGGATCTAGAGTCAACCCTCCGGGAACAAACCCCGGTGCCCTGCCCTGGAAAAAATTGCAGAATGTCTCTGCCTCCCTGGATCATCCACACCGTTTTTCCATTCGGGATGTCCATGGACGACCACAGGACTACCTGATGACCCGGGTTCAGGTTCATCCCTTTTCGCTGTATCTTACGGCCATTGTCAAGGCAAGGGAAATAGAAGGGAGCCTGAAAACATGGCAGTTTGTTGTCGCCGCCGCCGCCATGATATTCCTGATCCTGACAGGACTTTTCTGGG
>DRLX01000532.1 GCA_011322715.1 Desulfobulbaceae bacterium | reverse complement strand
GGCCTTGATGGATGATCCACCCGATATAATCATGCTGACGGGCAACATCAGTCTGCAAAAGGAAATCTGCCGGCTGCCGGTACGACGGTTCAGGGGCCGAACCCGCTGTTATCTCCGTATCCAGGACGGCTGCAATAACTTCTGTTCGTATTGTATTGTACCCTACAGTCGTGGTCGCAGTCGAAGCCTGTCCAAAAATGCCGTCTTTGAACAGGTGGAATTATTCCAGGAGCAGGGATACCGCGAGATGGTCATTACCGGGATCAATGTGGGCAAGTACGGGCTTGATCTTGACCAAGGCGAAGACATCTATACCCTGCTTGACGGCCTCTGTAAGAAATTTTCCGGGATGCGCATCCGGCTGAGTTCCGTTGAACCCGTGGAAGTCAATGATCGGCTGGTGTCGCTGATGGCCGATAACGTCAACTTCATGCCCCATCTCCACATCCCGCTGCAAAGCGGCGATGATCGGATCCTTACCCGCATGAACCGCCGGTACACAGTGGAAATTTTCGTTCATGTTATTGAAAAAATTATCACAGCCTTTCCCGATGCCGCCATCGGCTGTGACGTGCTGGCAGGATTTCCCGGTGAAGATGAGGAAGCGGCCGAAAACACCTTCCGCCTGCTGCAGGGGCTGCCGATCAGTTATCTCCACGTTTTCCCCTATTCCAGACGGCCGGGAACTCCTGCAGCCGGTTTTAAAGACCAGGTCCATGGCCGGATAAAAGATGAGCGGGTACGCAGACTGCGTGAACTTGACCAGCAAAAACGATTAGATTTTTACAGACGCCGATTGGGTACAGAGCATAGGGTACTGGTGGAGAGACGAAATAAAAAAACAGGTCTGTTGCAGGGATTTTCTGAAAATTATATTCCCCTGCAGTTTGCCGGGCCTTCCCGTCTAATCAGGCAGGTGGTTCGGGTACGCCTGGATCGGATAGAAGAAAACATACCGATAGCTTTCCTGGAAAATGATCAGGATTGAATAGAAGCCATCTTGAGGTATGACTGACTTGAGTTCTTGCACGGAACCTTGTACATTACATCTCATTGTTTTGCGGTACCGCTCTCTGCGTCTATTTTATGAAACCAAAATCCCGCAGGATTTTGGTGGTAAATTCCTCTTTAGATCAACAACCTGGCATGATTGGAGAAATAATTGCCATAGGGGATGAACTCATCTCCGGCCGGACCGAAAACACGACCAGTGCCTTTGCGGCCCGTCACCTCTTCGCCGCAGGACATGAAATTTATGCCATGCACACCATCGGCGATAACCCGACCCTCATCGGGGAGGTCCTGAAACGGGCGTTGAAACGGGTTGATTTTGTGGTGGTGACCGGTGGTCTTGGTTCTACAACCGATGATCTGACCAATGAGGCCGTTGCCGAGGCCCTGGATAGAGAACCGATTCTATATCCGGAAATCCTTAAACGAATCAGAGAACACCTGGACGCCAACCAGCAGCTAAGCAACCTGGAAAAAATGGCCTGGCTCCCACAAGGAGCTGAAATTCTAAACAAAAAAGCAAAAATGGCCGGATACCTTCTGGTCCACGACAAGGTGCCGGTTTTTTTTCTCCCCGGAGTTCCCTACCAGATGCGGGAACTCTTACTGGAACATGTACTGCCGAGACTTGCCGGCTGGAGCGGCAATCACCATCGTGTTAAACAACGAACCTATAAGACATTCGGTCTGCCGGAAACCGTAATTAACCAGCGTCTTCTTGCACTGGAACGACGGGACTCCATCCATATCGGCTATTATCCGGTTAACTGCGAGGTCCATGTCAGCCTGACCGTCCTGGAAGAAAACAAACAGGCTGCAGAGGAAAAATTCATTGCCGCCGACCGTGTCATTACGGATTCCCTTGGGGATGCGCTATACGGCACCGACCAGGACACTCTGGCATCCGTGGTCGGAAAACTGCTGCTCGCCAAAGGCAAAATGCTCAGCGTGGCGGAATCCTGTACCGGCGGCATGATCGGCAAGAGAATCACCGAAGTTGCCGGCAGTTCCGCCTGGTTTTCCGGTGGTGTCATAGCATATTCCAACAGTCTCAAGGAAATTCTGCTCAACGTCGACCATGATCTTCTCAACAATTACGGTGCCGTCAGTGAACAGGTGGCCATCGCCATGGCGGCCAGGTTGTCGGAAAGGATAAGCGCCGACATATCCGTTTCCGTCACCGGCATAGCAGGGCCCGGCGGCGGCAGCGACGAAAAACCCGTCGGCACCGTCTATATAGGAATTTTTTACAACAACCAGGTAACCGCCCGGCTGCATCATTTTTCAGGTAACAGGGCCCGGATTCGTGATATCACCACCTGCACGGCCCTTGATACAGTCCGCAGAGCCCTGTTAACCGATTCGGTTCAAGGTGACCGTCGATAATTACAGGCCGCCCTACAGTTCAGTTTCAAAACAACAAACCACATACCGGATGAACGTAATTGGTCACGGGATTGGCAACTCCTTGTTTTCACTTTCCTATATCAGTAAAAAGTCCGAACAATTTTTAAAAATGGCTAAGTAAAAAAAACAGATATACAGGTAAACGTCGACTCCGAGAATGGTGTTCCAGGGTGGGTCTTAATGATAACATGGAGTATGCCCACGAATTGCCCTGGGACACACGACGCTGTAGATCGAAATTTTTACAACACCATCAAGAGTAAGGAGAAAATACATGGCATCCACACCAACCACCCAGGCACAGGGACGATTAAAAAGCGTCGACAATGCCATTACGCAAATACACCGACAGTTCGGCAAGGGCTCTATCATGCGCCTGGGCTCAAACGAACACCAGAACATCCCGGTTATTCCCACCGGTATCCTCTCCATTGATCTGGCCCTTGGTGTGGGCGGATTTCCACGGGGCAGGGTCACGGAAATCTATGGACCGGAATCCTCGGGTAAGACGACGCTTGCCCTGCATGTTATTGCCGAGGCCCAGAAACAGGGCGGGAATGCCGCCTTTATCGATGCGGAACATGCCCTGGATACAGCCTATGCCCAGCGTCTTGGCGTGGATGTGGATAACCTGCTCGTTTCCCAGCCCGATTTCGGCGAGCAGGCCCTGGAAATTACCGAAATTCTCATGCGCAGCGGCGGTATTGATATTATCGTCATCGACTCCGTGGCCGCCCTGGTGCCACGGGCTGAGATAGACGGCAACGTCGGCGATCATCACGTCGGTCTCCAGGCCCGCCTGATGTCCCATGCCATGCGTAAATTTACCGGAGTTTTGCAACGAACCAATACGGTCCTGGTCTTTATCAATCAGATCCGCATGAAAATCGGCGTCATGTTCGGCAATCCGGAGACCACTCCGGGTGGAAATGCCCTGAAATTCTATTCATCCCTGCGCATTGATATTCGGAGAATGACCCAGATCAAGGATGGTCAGGAGGTGGTCGGTAACCGGGGCAAGGTCAAAGTGGTAAAAAATAAAGTTGCGCCACCGTTTCGAATGGCGGAATTTGATATTGTTTACGGTGAAGGTATTTCCAGGATTGGTGATTTGCTGGATCTTGGCGTTGAAAATGATATCGTTGATAAGAGCGGCGCATGGTATTCGTATCAGGATGAACGTATCGGCCAGGGTCGGGAGAATGCAAAAAAATTTCTCAAGGACCATCCGGATATGGTCGCCGAGATCGAACGAAAGATCAAACTCGGTCTTGGTATGGAAGTAGATGAAAAGGAGGCTGCGGCAACACAGCAGGAAACAGCGCCCGTCGAAAAATAAACTTCCCCGCCGAAAGTGGATAGGGCATCAAAATTATTGTATGCTCAACCGGCTGGTTGGTGAACCAGAACGACACAGGCAAACAGCCCGATCGAAGCAATTCGACCGGGCTGTTATTTTTTGTTTTCTTATCGAAGATTATCAGGAAATCTCGATTTTTTTCTGTTTACTTGCCTTGGTTTTGGGCAGGCGCACTTCCAGGACACCATCTTTAAATTCAGCCTTTGCCTTGGTGCCGTTGACATTATCCGGTAAACGAAAGCTGCGGCTGAACGAACCATAACTGCGTTCAACCCGGTGAAAGTCTTTTTCCTTGACCTTTTTTTCCTGCTTTCTTTCACCGCTGATGGTCAGGCTGTTCTCGGTTATGGTAACATCGAGATCATCCTTTTTTACGCCCGGAACATCCGCCTTGACCACTACCTCGTCCCCATCCTCAAAGATATCCACAGATGGGGTGATGTCGGCCGCCTTGGGAAAAGCCGATGTTATCATTGATCCAACCGGCATTGAAAACGGATTGCGTAAAAAGTTTTCAAAATATTTATCCATTTCAGCAAATGGAGAAACAGGTTGCATCTCCTCTCTCTGTACCAGTGCTCCTTGATCTTTCTTAGCCATGGTTATCCTCCTTTGTATGAGTGAACATAGACTTCACCGTACAAATCGGGCTGAACATGACGCAGAGCAGAGCCCGATTTTCCCCTCAAAACCGGTAACGAACCCCTGTCAATTATTCACCATGACAGGTGATCCATTCCCTGTCTGCATAAAAAAATAAACAGCGGAATACAGTCGTCAAGATGGTAAGGAATTTTTTTTGATGAAAAGGAAAGACAAAGAAAAAACAGGGAATACAAAACCAAGGGCAGTACGGGTTTACCAGTGTCGACTGATTCGATACAGTGCTCAATTCGCCGGAAAATAGCCCCGGGCCAGTTCCGTAAACCTCGCTATCTGGTCACGTTGCCAGTCCTGATCCCGACCAAGCTCAGCAGCCATTATCCGGGCCACCTCGGGAGCCATCTCCAGGGCCGCCTTGGCATCAAGAAACAGGGCCCTCTGGCGCCTTGCCAGGATATCTTCCACAGTGCGGGCCATTTCATGGCGTGCCGACCAGAGCACCTCAACACGGCTGAAGGGGAGCCGTTTATGCAATCTTTTTCCCATTTCCGGGTGTCTGGAGACAAGAGCCCGCATGTCATCGGCATCTGAACCGTAGTAACGGAGAGAATCGTGGTCATCGACATCGGCAACCGATCCATGGATGGGCAAATCTTCGGTTCGGCAGTTTTTTCGCTCCAGTCCTGCAACCATGGCCGCCCTGTCGACGGTATCCTCAGCCATTTTACGATAGGTGGTCCACTTACCGCCGGTTATGGTCACCAGGCCGGAACTGGAGACCTGCAGGTAATGTTTCCTGGAAATATCCTTGGTGCCTGTATGGTCGTCATTGTCCGGCGCAGCAAGGGGGCGAAGACCGGCAAAAACAGAGAGAATATCCGCTCGACCAGGTGGTCGAACCATATAATTTTTCAGAGCAAAAAGAATAAAATCTATTTCTTCCGCCAACGCCCGTGGTTCCAGGGAACACGTATCCATTTGGGTATCCGTGGTGCCGACAAGAACCCGTCCGTGCCAGGGTATGGCAAACAAAACCCGTTTATCCGTTGTCTTGGGAATCAGCAGGGCGGATTCACTCTGTAAGTACTTCCGATCCAGCACAATGTGTACCCCCTGGCTCGGCCGGACAAGTCGCCGGGAATTTGCCTCATCCATCCTGATAATTTCATCGACAAAGACACCGGTGGCATTCACCACGCATCGTGCATGCAGGGTATAGCTGTCCCCTGTTTCCCCGTCTTCAGCCATGACCCCACAAACGGAACCGATCCTGCTTTTTACAAGTCCGGTCACCTGCATGTAATTCAGAACCGTTCCCCCATGGTCGACACAGGTCCCGGCAAGATGAACTGCCAG
>DRLX01000531.1 GCA_011322715.1 Desulfobulbaceae bacterium | reverse complement strand
TTTGTCTCAGCTATGCCGCGTTGCGATAAAATTGGAGCATTTCGGGTCTATACCGGGCTTGACGAATCGAACGAAACTGATTATCTGTTAGTGTTCAGCGCGAGAGTGGCGGAACTGGTAGACGCACTGGATTTAGGATCCAGCGCACAGAGTGCATGGGGGTTCAACTCCCCCCTCTCGCACCATGAGCGAAAAATGCTGCCGACCTTTAAGGCAGGCAGGCAAAAAGATAAACATATATATAATAACTGTGTTGCCCCCTAGGTAACGGCAGGGAGTCCCGGAAAAGATTTTTTATCTCTTTCGGCGCGTACCGTCGGGGCCGAACAATGACAAAAAAGGATACTGTTTCCATGGAAATCGTAGTTGAAAACGTAAGTGACCTCGGTAGAAAGTTGACAATAACCCTCCCTGAAGACATGGTAGGCAAAGAGCTGGATAAAGCCTATAATAAATTAAAAAAAGATGTTCGTATCAAGGGGTTTCGCCGGGGGAAAATTCCACGCAGCGTGCTGGAAAAAAATTACAGGCAGCAGGTTGAGGCCGAGGTTGGCGAACAGCTTGTCCAGGAAACGTATTTTGATGCCATTGAGCAGGAAGGGCTCGACACAGTGGTTCATCCGGAAATCGTTGAGCACAATTTTCCGGAGGACGGCACGTTTTCCTATGTCGCCATGGTGGATGTAAAACCGGTTTTTGATCTTAAGAAGTATAAGGGACTGGAAATCGAAAAACCTTCGACTGATGTCACCGAAGAAGAAGTGGATGCAAGGATTGAGGAGTTACGTCGAGAACATGCTGTGTTAAAATCAGCTGATAAAGATCACGGTATAGAAAAGGATGATCTGGTGATTGTTGATTTCCAGGGTTTCCACAACGAAAAACCAATGAAACAGGTCCATAATACCGATTATTCCATTGATGTGGGCCAGGGTCGGTTGGGCGAAGAGTTTGAAAGCAAGCTTTTAGGACTGAAAAAAGGGGAAAAGACAATTTATGAGATTGATTTTCCGGCTGATTATCCTAACCCTATTCTTTGCGGCAAGACAGTTGAGTTCAAGGTTGATATCAAAGATGTGAAACAACGGATCAAACCTGAACTTGATGATGAATTTGCAAAGGATATTAATCCCGATTACGAAACTCTCGATGATTTGCGTAAAAATATTCAGGAAGAACTGAAAAAGGAAAAGGAAAAAACTCTAGAAGGAGAGCTTGATGATCGGATCATGGAAAAATTGATTGGACTGCATCCTTTTGAGGTTCCCAATCGACTTGTCATGTATGAGGTACAGGAGATGATCAAACAGACCGAGGAGAATCTCAAGCGAGGTGGCATGACACTGGAATCCGCCGGAATCAATCTTGAAGAACTCATTGAACAGAATAAGCCGATAGCTGAAAAAAGAGTTCGTGGCGATTTTCTGTTAAAAAAAGTTGCGGAAGTTGAAGAAATCAAACTCTCCGATGACGATATCGAGCAGGGGTATCAGCGTATTGCAGATGAGTACAACATGGCTCTTGACGAGGTGAAGAGTTATTTTAAACGAAGAGAAGAGATCCTTCCTTTTGTTAATGAGCTGCTCAATGAGAAGTTGCTTACGTTCTTACGGGAGAATGCAAATTTTACGGAAGTTCCTGCTGAAAGTGAGAAAAAAGAACAAAAAGAAGACAAGATCGAGAATTGAATCTTTTAGGGGTGGCCTTGGGGCAATGCGTTGTCTTGTGTTGGCTTCTTTGAATATACCGGAGAGTAAAATATGAATTTGGTTCCCATGGTTGTCGAACAGAGCCCGCGCGGTGAACGGGCCTTTGACATCTATTCGCGTTTGCTCAAAGAACGCATAATTTTTCTCGGTTCCCAGGTGACCGATGATGTGGCCAGCGTTATTATCGCCCAGTTACTCTTTCTTGAGGCGGATGATCCGGATAAGGATATTACCTTTTATATCAACTCTCCCGGCGGTTCGGTGACTGCCGGATTGGCTATTTATGATACCATGCAGTATGTGCGCTCGGACGTGGCCACGCTCTGCATGGGCCAGGCGGCCTCAATGGGCGCTCTCCTGTTGACCGCAGGTGCAGAGGGTAAACGATTTTCTCTACCCAATTCCCGTATTATGATCCATCAGCCCATGGGTGGATTTCAGGGGCAGGCAACGGATATTGATATCCATGCCAGGGAAATTTTGCGGATGCGCAGTGATCTTAATAAAATACTTGCTCGTCATACCGGAAGGACCGTGAAGAAAATCCAGAATGATACGGAACGGGACAATTTCATGAGTGCTGAAGAGGCGAAAAAGTATGGAATCATAGATAAAGTACTGAGTCGTCGTGAGGATGCCGGTGAGGAGAATAAGTCGTGAGTGATGATATTCATGATGAACATTCCATAGCCTGTTCCTGTTCTTTTTGCGGAAAGAATCAGGATGAGGTCAGTAAACTTATTGCCGGTCCAAATGTCTATATCTGCGATGAATGTATTAATCTCTGCAATGAGATAGTGACGGATTCTACAGGTGATGATGACGAGACGGTGACACCGGATGGGTCACTGTTGAAACCTCGTGAGATTAAGGCACATCTTGATGAATATGTCATAGGGCAGGGATATGCCAAACGCGTATTGTCAGTGGCCGTTCATAATCACTACAAGAGAATCGGTTCCCATGTTGCGGGGGTTGAAAATGATGTAGAACTGCAGAAGTCCAATATCATTCTCATTGGTCCTACCGGCAGCGGTAAGACACTTATGGCTCAGACCCTGGCCCGTATCCTGAATGTACCGTTTACGATTGCTGATGCCACCACGCTCACCGAGGCTGGGTATGTTGGTGATGATGTGGAGAATATTCTTGTTAATCTCCTCCAGTCCGCTGATTATGATGTGGAACGGGCCGAGAAAGGGATAATCTATATCGATGAAATTGATAAAATAGCCCGCAAGTCTGATTCCGCTTCCCTTACCCGTGATGTTTCCGGCGAAGGCGTGCAGCAGGCCCTGTTGAAAATTATTGAAGGGACCATAGCGTCGGTGCCGCCCAAGGGCGGCCGCAAGCATCCGCAGCAGGACCTGGTTCGGATAGATACGACAAATATTCTTTTTGTTGTCGGCGGCGCCTTTGTCGGCCTGGAATCGGTAATCAAACGGAGAACCGGGACCAAGGCGATCGGGTTCGGCGCCAAGGTCGTGAGTGAGAATAAAAAGAGTTTTGGTGAAATTTTGTCGGCTATACAGCCGGAAGATTTACTGAAGTTTGGTCTTATTCCTGAACTGGTAGGCCGACTGCCTGTGGTCGCAACCATGGAAGAGCTTGATGAGGATGATCTTATCAGGATACTCAAGGAGCCGAAAAACGCACTGACCAAACAGTATCAAAAGCTTTTTGAATTTGAAGGGATAACCCTTCGTTTTACGGAAAGCGCTCTTCGGGCAATAGCGGAAAAAGCGCTGGAGCGGAAATCAGGCGCGCGCGGGCTTCGATCGGTCATGGAAGAGGCCATGCTTGATGTGATGTATGAGTTGCCGTCGGACGAACATGCCAGTGAATGCGTGATTAATGAACAGGTTATCCGTGAAGGTGAATTTCCGGTGGTCCTGTATAATAATCTGGAAAAGAAAAAAAGTGTTTAAAGACTATGAGCGAATTGACGCCTGAAATATATCCTTTAATGCCCCTGCGTGACATTGTCCTGTTCCCCGGGATGGTTGCGCCTCTGGTTGTAGGGCGGAAAAAATCCATTCGGGCGCTGGAAAGCGCAATGGAAAGCCGGACGCTTATTTTCCTCGTTACCCAGAAGGAATCCGCCGTCGATGATCCGGAACCGGAACACTTGTATAAGATTGGGACACTGGCCTCTGTAATGCAACTCCTACGCCTGCCCGATGGTACCATAAAGGCCCTTGTTGAAGGCAAACGCCGGGCAAAAATGACCAGTATTTATAAGGGTTCTGATTTTTTTTCCATCGAAGTTGAAGAACTGCCTGATATCGATCGGCAAAGTGAAGATGTCGCAGCCTATGTGCGTGAGTTGAAACGGGCCTTTGAACAATACGCACGCATGAATAAAAAGCTGCCCAAAGAAGTGCTGAAATCCGTGAATGCTGTTGAAGACCCTTCACGACTGGTTGACCTGATCTGTTCTCACC
>DRLX01000530.1 GCA_011322715.1 Desulfobulbaceae bacterium | reverse complement strand
GCACATGAGCCGCATCATGGGCAGCATCGGCACTTTCTAAATTGTGAATGTATTGACTGAAAATTTTGTGCCATTTCTGCATTTATCCCTTCCTGTTGGGTTGAAGTCTGTTGTTTTTGAAAGGTAGAGGCCACAGGTATTGCGATCAGAAGACCCTTTACAGCTGTTTTCTCTTTATCCCCAGGCAGTAGGGACTATCCAGTTGATACACACGTACCTTGCGGCTTCGTGGGAATTCCCGTTTGGCAAGGGTCTTCAGCAGTCTCGTCAGCTCATCAATATGTACTAAATGGGTGCGTTCCTCGTAGCCTCGTTCCTGGACGGACAGGGTTTCCTCATCGACCTTGATAATGGTGATGCCACGATTTCGTTTATAGGTAAGTATCTCTACACCCTGCGTTGGCTCCAGTCTGCGAACAAGCTGCCGGACCCGCTTTATGGCCGATTGGATATTGATAAGCGCCATTTTTAGAAAATTACCGACATCGAGCACAATTTATTGAAATTATGATATAATCTATATCAGGAACATTTACTGCCTCTTTTATCCAGATTAGGGACATACTATCTTTTTCGGCGTTTACCCTTGCCCCAGAGCGGGTCCTGGCCGAATCTGTCCAGCCACCAGTCCTCGGCATCGTAAATATTGTTCTCGTCCGGGGCCAGGGGAAATCGATATTCCCTGCAATAGTCCATGAGCAACTCGTAGGCTGCGGTCAACCGGTACATGACTTCCTCTTTCTCCTCATCGCCTCCGGCAAGATCGGGATGATGTTCCTTGCTGAGCCGGTGATAGGACCGCTTGATCTCACCAAGGGTGGCATGATCACCTAGGTGAAGAAGGTCACGTGCCTGCTCGATAGCCTGCCACTGCTTGCGGTTCACGCTTTTTTCCTTTTTTTCCAGCTCTTTTCCGTACCGGCAAGCAACCGTTTAATATTAGGAACATGCTTGAACCAGATCAAAATACCGATAAAGGCGGAAAGCAGAATCTTCCACGTCGCTTCACCCAGAAGGAACAACCAGAGAGGAATGGCCGCCGAGGCCAGCAGGGAACCGAGAGAAACAAATCCGGAAAGGGCGACAGCCACAATAAAAAGCAGCAGGCTGAAGAGAACGCTGAGCGGGGCCAGGTAGAGAAAAACACCAAGGCCGGTGGCCACCCCTTTGCCGCCCTTGAAACCAAGATAGACCGGATACATATGTCCAACAACGGTTGCCGCGCCGGAAAGGGCGATTATCAGGTTGCGCCCCTGCCCATCGCCGATGATCAGTGCGGTCAAAAACATCGGAAAAAAGCCCTTGGCCACATCCAGAAGCAGGGTCAAAATGCCCATCTTTTTGCCAAGGAGGCGGGCAACATTGGTGGCGCCGATATTACAGCTACCCTGCGTTCTGATATCAATCCCGGAGGAGCGGGAAAGCAGCAGACCAAAGGGAACGGCACCGACGAGATAGGAACCAATAATGAGGAAAACAGATGTAAGACTCATAAATTATGCTTTGTTGTGTGTAAAGATAACGTCAAGTTCACAGGCGGCGCCGTATGCCGCTATCTCATCCTTGAGCAGGACGACATAGGGGCAGTCAATAACAGCAAGCAGGCTGTTTCGCAACCGATAGACCGGTCGCGGACCACTGCCTGGTTGTTTTTCCAGAATATAGGGGAATATCTGCGGACGGCGGCAGACCTCGGGACGATTTTCATAGATCAGACAGCGTCCCTGTTCCGTTTCCAGGTTCGGACAGCGTGAAGATTTTGGTACAATCAGGCTCCAGCCGTCCCGCCAGTGAAACAGTCCGGGTGTCTTTTGTGTATAGAAAGGACGTCCTTCCACTAAAAGAGGGGGCTCTGTCCGGGCGGTACACCGCCTGCTGTTTTTGGTGTCAAGGCGATCAGCGATAAAGAGCTCTGTCTCTGAATCGGCAAGTGGTATTTCAAAAAACTCTTGCTTCATGGCCGGTGTAGGGCCGACACAGCAGAGATCACATCCACAGGGTGCGCAGAGCAGGCTGTTGATTTCCTCCAGCTCCCCAGTCAACACCTGTTGCAGGCAAAGGCTTGACAGGGTTGTCATGGCATCTACCTTGTCACCGTTTTCGCCAACGACCTTCACCTCGGGAACAGCACCGTTTTTGATCGATTCCAGTAAGCGCAAGGATCCTTCATGGCGACGAAGAAGAAGACGCGGATGGGAATAGAGGGCAAACTGCGTTTCTATGGGTTCGGGCATTTCGTTGATAACTTCCGCCACCGTGGCAAAAGGACCGGTGAGAAATACAAACTGAAGCATGGAGACAAGCGGCAGCACCGGCTGCCGTAACAGTTCCATACCGGCTCCCAAACACGCTTTATCAATTTCCGGACAAAGGTTGTTCATGGATGTACTGTATACACAACCGTTGGATGAAAGACAAGTTCCCGCCCTTGCCTGTAACCAACTTCATGAATTCCCGGCCCGGGCTTTACTGCTGATCCGGCAATGGTTTTTGCTTTACAGCAGGCATCAACATGATTATTTGTAGAAAAGACATTGTGTTTACCGAAACCAGACCATATTGATCTCCCATGGCGCTAAAAAAAATTTTCACATACCCGGAACCGGTCCTGAGGAAAGAGGCCCGACCGATCACCGTTTTTGACGAGGCCCTGAAACAACTGGCGGCCGACATGGGTGAAACCATGTATGATGCCCCGGGGGTAGGCCTGGCGGCCAACCAGATAGGTGTGCTCAAACAGATCGTTGTCGTCGATATCAGTAAAGACGAGGAAGAAAAGGAATTCATTGCCCTTATCAATCCTGTCATTTCCGAAGGAGAGGGCTGCGTCGCCGGTGAAGAGGGCTGCCTGAGCGTACTTGAATACGAGGCCAAGGTTGAGCGATTTCAAAAAATCCATGTCGAGGCCCTGGATCTTGACGGCAAACCCATCTCCTTTGATGCCGAAGACCGATTTGCCCGTATCATCCAACATGAGGTAGACCATCTACGCGGGACCCTGTTCATCGATCATCTCAGCGCGTTAAAGCGAAATCTGTATAAACGAAAACTGAAAAAGATCCTCAAGGCGCGGCAATGAAACCTCTTCGTATTGTCTTCATGGGCACACCGGACTTTGCGGTCCCGGTGCTCAATGCACTGATTGATGGGCCGGACACGGTCATCGGGGTTGTCTGCCAGCCGGACCGGAAACGCGGGCGCGGCAAGAAACTGATGCCGCCGCCGACCAAGGTTATTGCCCAGGCGGCAGACATTCCCGTTCTGCAGCCGATCAATATTCGAACAGATTATTTTCTTGAAGAGGTAGGCGCCCTTGCCCCGGATGTGATTGTCGTTGCCGCCTACGGAAAAATTCTTCCCGGAAACCTGCTCAACCTGCCACCCATGGGCACGATCAACGTGCACGGATCCCTGCTGCCGAAATATCGGGGGGCAGCGCCGATCCAGTGGGCGCTGATCAGGGGGGAACAGGAAACCGGTATCACTATCATGCAGATGGATGAGGGCATGGATACCGGAGATATTTTACTGCAGGCCCCCCTTGCCATCACGGACTCGGACACTGCCGG
>DRLX01000529.1 GCA_011322715.1 Desulfobulbaceae bacterium | reverse complement strand
TGCAGAGGAAGTTCGAAACATTATCGAAAAGGTTACCGGCGCTCATATCCAGTACATAGGTTTTGTTGATCGTACTACACTGGAATCCGTCAACCAGGCTGATGAAAATACTCAGCTGGCTCTGGCCGTCACCATAGGCGACAGGGTACGTCTCATTGATAATGGTCGACTCGTGGAAGGCGACTGATTACCGGATATCGGCGTGTCGATTTATGCAAAAAAATCCTGTTAAAATTTAAAAATTAAAAAATTAGAAAATGCAGCGTATTGTTTTACGGGCCAAGCTTCATCGGGCCACCATTACCCAGGCTGATCTCAATTATGAGGGCAGCCTGACTATTGACGAACAACTGATGCAGGCAGCCGGCATCGTTCCTTTTGAACAGGTCAAAGTGTATAATATCAGCAATGGTGAACGCTTTGAAACTTATGCCATCAAAGGTGAACCCGGTAGCGGTATCATCGGTCTTAACGGCGCCGCCGCCCGCAGGGGACATGTGGGTGATCTTATCATCATTGCCTGTTACTGTCTGATGGAGGAGAGTGAGCTGGTTGGGTATCATCCTGAAATCCTGCTTCTGGATAACGGGAACAGGGTAAAAAAAGAACTGGATATATAGGTGGATTATTATGCCGGGCTTTGAAGTTTTTGGTGACGAGGAAAAACAGCAGGTTCTTGAAGTCTTTGATACGGGCATCCTGTTTCGCTATGAGTTTGGAGCTGAGCGTAACGATGTATACAAGGTGCGGGAATTTGAACAGGCCTTTGCCGATTATACGGGCGCTGTATCGGCCCAGGCGGTTACTTCGGGCACGGCAGCCCTGAAAGTAGCCTTAGCGGCTCTTGGTGTGGGGGCAGGGGATGAGGTTATTACCCAGGGCTTCACCTTTGTCGCCACCTGGGAGGCTATTTTTGATATCGGCGCTGTTCCGGTGTTTACGGAAGTCAACGAGACCCTGAATATGGATCCGGCCGATCTTGAAAAAAAGATAACCGAAAAAACCAAGGCGATTATTCCCGTGCACATGCTCGGCGCTCAGGCGCAGATTAAGGAGATCATGGCCATCGCCGACCGGCACAATATTCCCGTCCTTGAAGATACCGCCCAGGCGGCAGGCGCGCGGATAGAGGGCAGGCATCTCGGTACCTTCGGTGCCATCGGTACTTTTTCCTTTGATTCCGTCAAAACCATGACCACCGGTGAGGGCGGGATGTGCATCACCAGTGATCAGGAGTTGTGGAAAAACATGTCTGAATACCATGATCACGGGCATGACCATGCAGTCAATCCCGGTGGCCGGGGTGGGGAAGGGCGTCGTTTTATCGGCTTTAATTATCGGATGATGGAGTTGCAGGGGGCCATCGGCCTTGCCCAGCTTGCCAAGCTCGACGATATGATTGCCGCCCAGAAAAAGACAAAGCAACAGTTAAAAGAGGCGGCGGCCTCTATTCCCGGGGTCGGATTTCGTCGGCTCGTTGACGAGGAAGGTGATTCGGCAACCTTTCTGGCCTTTATGCTGCCCGATAAAGAGCGGGCTGCAGCCGTCAATGCAGTACTCAAGGAAAACAATGCCGGCGCGATCAATTTCGGCGAAAACAGCTGGCATTTTTATCCATCCTGGGAACACCTGTTGGAAGGGAAAACCCTGGCCGACAACGGTTGGCCTTTTATGGCGCACGGCAAACGACGCGTCATTTATGATCCCAAGGCATTACCGGTATCCGCCGAACTGATGAACAGGACCCTTGTCTATCCCATTCCCGTGCTCATGGGCCAGGAGCGCCTGCAGGACATGATCGACGCTCTGGCAAAGGCGGCAAAGCTGTAAGGAAGGCTTCCGCCGACCGCCTGAAGCAGTCAGGAGTAAAAAACAAACATACCGGGACAAATATGTCTCCATGGAATATGGCGCATCGTCTGCTATCTGAGGATTGATGGTAATCAGGAATATTAAAATGGTTCGGAGAAGTTTGCTGAGGTAATTTAATATGTTACACCACAGGGTGGTGTAACGGGACTGAGCTCGCAGCGCCTCTCTGTGGTGTTGCGCGGGTTTTTCGAATAAATTGATCCAGGAAAGAGGGGGGTATGAATTTTCACATTGAAGACGATTTAAAGTACTGTCCACGTTGCAAAGATGAGTATCGCGCGGAAATAGAGACCTGCGCGACCTGTGAAATACCCCTGTTGACCGGGGTGGCCATGCGGGCAATGCTTGATGAAAAAAATAAGGCAAAGAAAAAGCGCAGCATGGAGATCAGCCCGGACGAAGAGCTGGTCGACATCCGCAGGGGACCGGTCCTGGCGATGAAGGAATTGCAGAAAGTGCTTGCCGATCATCAGTTGCCCGCCCTTGTCGTCAATGAAAAGAGCGGCTGTGGGCAGGGCTGTTGCGGGGCGGAACTCCTTCTCAGGGTGCGGTTAAGCGATATTCAGGAAGTGATGGCGGTTCTTGAAGAAGAACATGTCCGCTCAACCGCTCTTGCGGAACATGACACCAGTTATGTTGATGCGGTCTTCAATACCCATGCCGAGCAGGCAACCTGTCCGGCCTGCGGCTGTACCTTTCCAACAACCCAGCCAACCTGCCCGGACTGTGGACTCTGCTTCGCCTGACCAGCGGCGCAAGCCGCCTCTGCTGGTCCGGATAGCGCAATAAGTCCGTCTCAGGCGCTCTTACCGGACCAGCCCCTGCCTTTTTTCTTTCTCCTGT
>DRLX01000528.1 GCA_011322715.1 Desulfobulbaceae bacterium | reverse complement strand
ACGAAGGATAACATCGCTACAGCTATAATCTCAAATCGCATTTAGCAGTTCTTATGACTGATTTTAGGTCAATTAATTTTTCAAGAAAAGCGATGGTATCCGTGATTCCATTCAAGCTGAGCTTTAGTGGTAATCAGGAAAGAAAAAATAAAGATTCAGGAAATGATTGGAGACAGACGATGAAAACCACCGCTAAACGATATGACAATATACAGAAAATACTCATCCTTGCCGTAATGGTACTGGGCATCAGCGGCATGCACATGCTTTTACCCCATGATTTTCCCAAAACCCATGTCGTTGCCCGGGAACTCTATTTTCTGCCGGTCATTCTCAGCGCTTTCTGGTTTGGCCTGCGTGGCGCGCTTATCACCTCGCTTTCCATCACCGCCTTTTATTTTACCTATTCCCTGTTGCACTGGCAGGGTTTTACGCCCGATGACCTTGATCGTCTTCTTGAGATTTTCTTTTTTAATGCGGTGGCGATCATCACGGGTTTTCTGCAGGACCGGCAGCGTGCCCATGCCCGGGAAAAACTGGAATCCATCAAGGCACTTGCAGCCACCGTCGGCCATGAGATCAACAGTCCCCTTTTTGTGGCCATGGGTAATGTGGAACTGCTTCAGGATGATTTTGAGGAAGACTCCGAAACCTATGAAGAGCTTGAAGGCATTCGTGTCAGTCTGAAAGAGATCAAGGTGCTGGTGAAAAAAATTTCCCAGATCGAAGAGGTGTTTACCCGGGACTATGACGGTACCAGCAAAATTGTTGATCTGGGAAAATCATCGACCGGCACGGATTTCCCGGCAAATTGATCACATCGGCTCTTCATCCACCTTACAGGAGGTGACCAAATGACAACACATACGCATCATAACCACGCAGCAAACGATCACTCCTTTGTCGACCCTGTCTGTGGCATGAGCACGGAAAACAAGGACGATTTTCTTGCCCATGATCACGGTGGTGAAATCTTCTATTTCTGTTCCACCCATTGTCTGGATACGTTTACGGCCAATCCGGGGGCCTATACCGGGGAGCAAAAGGCTGATGATTCGGAAGATGTGAGTAAGCACGTACAGGATAAAAAAAACATCTATACCTGTCCCATGCACCCGGAGGTTGAGCAGGAGGGGCCAGGCTCATGTCCCAAGTGTGGCATGGCCCTGGAACCACTTGCTCCCGTTGAATCAAAGGTGGAGTATACCTGCCCCATGCATCCGGAAATAGTGCAGGACGAGCCGGGAAGCTGCCCCAAGTGCGGCATGGCCCTTGAGCCAAGAACTGTGGAGCCGGAAAGTGTTGAGCAAAATGCAGAGTACCTGTACATGCGCAACCGGTTTATCGTTGCCGCCATACTGACCATCCCCCTGGTCATCATTGCCATGCGGGATATGCTGCCCGGTGGCGGTCTGCTTGAACAACTTGCCACGGACAGGACCCTGGGTTGGTTGGAACTGATTCTCTCCACCCCGGTTGTTCTCTGGGCGGGCTGGCCGTTTTATGTGCGGGCTGTGCAATCGGTGATTAATCGCAGCTTGAATATGTTCACTCTTATCGGACTCGGGGTGTCCGTTGCCTATGTATATAGCGTGATCGGGGTGTTGTTTCCTGAAATTTTTCCTGCGTCCATGCGGGGGCCGGATGGATCGGTGGGCGTCTATTTTGAAGCCTCGGCCGTGATCGTCACCCTGATTCTGCTGGGCCAGGTGATGGAACTTCGTGCCCGCAGTCAGACCGGGGCCGCCATCAAGGCCCTGCTTGGTTTGTCACCAAAGACGGCCAGAAAAATTTCCTCTACCGGGGTGGAAGAGGATATCCCACTGGAACATGTCCAGGTCGGTGATCTCCTGCGCATAAGGCCGGGAGAAAAAATTCCGGTAGATGGGATTGTGACCGATGGCGCCAGCTCGGTGGATGAGTCGATGATTTCCGGCGAACCGGTTCCGGTTAAAAAACAGACCGGAGATAAGATTATAGGAGCGACGATCAATACTACCGGTTCCCTGACCATGCGGGCGGAAAAGGTGGGCAGCGATACCCTGCTGGCCCGAATAGTCCAGATGGTGGCCGAGGCCCAGCGCAGCCGGGCGCCGATCCAGAAACTGGCGGACCTGGTGGCCGGGTATTTCGTGCCGGTGGTTATCACTGTTTCCGTGCTGGCCTTTATTCTCTGGTATTTTCTTGGTCCTGAGCCCCGTCTTGCCTATGCCCTTATTGCCGCAGTTTCCGTGCTGATCATTGCCTGCCCCTGCGCCCTTGGCCTGGCCACGCCCATGTCCATCATGGTTGCTACCGGTAAGGGAGCAACATCCGGTGTTTTGTTTAAAAATGCCGAAGCCATTGAGACCATGCGCAAGATTGATACCCTGGTTGTGGATAAGACCGGCACTCTGACCTTGGGCAAACCGACCCTGACCGGTGTTGTGCCTGCCCCGGATATGGACGAAAAACAGCTCTTGCAACTGGCTGCAAGTCTTGAGACTGCAAGTGAGCATCCACTGGCAGCGGCCATTGTTGCCGGCGCCCGCGAAAAAGGCGTTGAGCCGGCGGATGTACGGGATTTTGATTCGGTTACCGGTAAGGGAGTACGCGGCAGTGTGAACGGGCATGAGGTGCTGCTGGGTAATCTCCGTCTGATGAAGGATGCTTCTGTTGCCGTCGATACCCTGGCCAAGCGGGCGGAGGAGATGCGCAAGCAGGGACAGACCGTCATGTTTGTTGCCGCTGATAACCAATTGGCCGGTCTTGTGGCCGTGTCCGATCCGATCAAGGAGAGTACGCCCGAGGCGATTCGCAAACTGCATGATGAAGGGATGCGGGTGGTCATGTTGACGGGTGACAACAAGGCAACAGCCGAGGCTGTGGCTGCAAAACTCGATATCGACGAGGTGGTAGCCGAAGTATTACCCGATGAAAAGGCCCTGGCCGTAAAAAGGTTTCAGGAGACGGGTAATAAAGTGGCCATGGCAGGCGACGGCATCAACGATGCTCCGGCCCTGGCCCAGGCGGATGTAGGAATCGCCATGGGTACGGGGACCGACGTGGCCATGGAATCCGCCGGGGTTACCCTGGTTAAGGGCGATCTGACCGGTATTGTCCGGGCCAGGAAACTTTCCCGGGCAACCATGGCCAATATCAGGCAGAACCTGTTCTTTGCTTTCATATATAACGGTCTTGGCGTACCCGTTGCCGCCGGAGCGTTGTATCCGGCATTTGGTATTACGCTCAGTCCCATTATCGCAGCTGCAGCCATGAGTCTGAGTTCGTTGTCCGTGGTGGCCAATGCGCTGCGGCTGCGGTCAGTGGATATTTAGGACCTTGCTCCTGAATTTTTTTTACAATAACGGAGAATAAGGAAGATAATCGGCATGCTCCATGAGTAAGTACTAAAAAAGAAGGAATTGTTCGTTTAAGTTGAACCTAATTTTACCAAGTCATATTCAACGAATATCGGGCGTTGCAAAATTATTGCGTGTTCGGTAGGGGCGAATTTATTCGCCTGCTATCCATGCGGACAATTGTGGTAACCATGGAAGCATGGCGGCTGAAGCCGCCCCTACAGTGTTTCGGTTACGGCCATTGAGCCTGCCGGGATTACTCCTTACAACCCTGTCACCGGGAGGAAACAAATGGATCTTGAACAACTGTTGTTGGAGCTGGAAACATTACCCATGGAGCGTCGCCGTTTTGTTAAAGGCATGGCCGTTGGCGGCGCATTGCTTGGCCTTGGAATGATGCCCCGCGGACTTTCCGCTGCTGCGACCACCAGTTCCGGGCCGCAGATTCCGGTTTTGCGCGGTACAAAATTTAATCTGACCATAGCCCCGCAACAGGTCAACTTTACCGGCAAGGTCAGGACGGCGACCGCTGTCAACGGCCATGTGCCCGGACCGATCCTGCGCTGGCGGGAAGGAGATACGGT
>DRLX01000527.1 GCA_011322715.1 Desulfobulbaceae bacterium | reverse complement strand
TCGGCTTTAATACGGCCATGGAGATTGCCACGAGCGCCATTGACCGCCTTCATTCCACCGCCCACAGCCATCACCGAATCATCGTCGTCGAGGTCATGGGCCACAACACCGGCTGGATTGCACTTGGAGCAGGGATTGCCAGCGGTGCCGATGTCATCCTTGTTCCGGAAATCCCCTACGATATCAACTCGGTTGCCGGTGCCATCCGCCATCGTCTCCACCGGGGAAAAAATTTCAGTATCGTCGTCGTTGCCGAGGGTGCCATGTCATCCGTGGACCTCCGGCAATACCGTAAAATCAAGAAACATCGTAATAAGGCCAAAAAGAAAAACAACCGAAAAAAACTGGCCGAACTGAACAAGGCCCTCGGCGATTTTTCCGAATACCGGGCCGGGAATACCTTGCGGTTGTCACGACGACTGGAGCAACTCACGGGCCTGGAAACCAGACTTACCATTCTGGGGCATCTGCAGCGCGGCGGTACGCCCTCGGCCTTTGACCGAGCCCTGGCCACCCAGCTCGGTTCCGCCTGCACCTGTGCCATCAGGGAAGAACAGTTCGGCGTCATGGTTGCCCTGCATAACGGAGCAAGTCGCCTTGTTCCCCTGGAAGAAGTGGTGGGAAAACGCAAAACCGTGCCGCTGGATCATCCGTGGATCGAAAGTGTGCAGCGGGTCGGTGTCTCAATGGGGAAGTAACCTTTAGCTGGTCATCCCTGCCGATACGAATAGAGATGAAATCTATTTGCTCGAAAATAATGGTCCAATCCCCTTGCAGGGCCATTCCCGCCATCGGCTGCATATTTGACATGGATATGCAGAATCAATGGTGAATGCGTTACAGCTCAAAACACGAAAGTCGCAGTCACCGGTTTCCAGCTGTCCCCGCCATCCACATTTTTAAAAATCCCGCCGCTGCGGCGACCGATCTCTATAGACTGCGGAAAAATATTGACAACATGTTTCTTCCAGTCTATTTTGTACCAAACGGTCAGTATAAAAAGAGAGCAACTATTTTGGATAAAGGTAAAAAAACCCGCGACCATATTTTGAAGGAAAGCCGCAGGCTCTTCACCATCAATGGTTTTCAACGTACCAGTATCAGTAAAATAATAGCCGAAACCGGGGTAAAAAAGGGCAATCTTTACTATTACTTTTCTTCCAAAGAGGAACTTGGCATTGCCGTGCTGCTTGATGCCGCTGAAGAATTTGCCGATATTCTCGACCAGTCCCTGACCGGTAGTGATCCCATCCGAAAAATTATTCATTCCTGCCAGGCCATCATGGAGCTGATGCAAAAAACTCATTTTACAGGAGGCTGTCTGTTCGGCAACACCGCTCTGGAAATGAGCGGAACCAATCCCCGGTTTGGAAAAATTCTTCAAAATGTCTTCGGCCACTGGGTCGAAAAACTGCAAGTTGAGCTGCAAAGGGCAAAAGAATCCGGTCTACTCAACAGTAAACTGACAGTCGAAGTCCTTGCCGTGTCAATTGTTGCCATACTTGAAGGCGGAATTATGCTTTCCAGAGTTTATGAAAACCAAAAAGCACTGGAACAGTGTATTCTGACGATCAAAAACCTACTTGAGCCGGAGCAAACATGAAGGAACACACAGTATCAACCACTCTGATCAACCAATTGCTCTTCATTGGAATACTCTCCCTCTTTTTTACCAGTGGCTGTGCAGGGCCATCCGGCCGGACCGGCGCATCGAACTCCGGTACAAACGCAAGACTTATTCCAACGGATAAGGGTATCTGCCGGGATACGAGAACCGGAAAAATGTGGCTGACGAAAACCAGCAGAACAATCAAATCACTGCAGGATGCCGAACAGTATGCCGATACCATGAAAAAAGGGGGTTACGATGACTGGCGACTCCCTACGGTTGCCGAACTTTATGACCTATATATAATTTTTGATCTGCATAAAAACGGCGCCTGCACGATGAAGGTGGAGGGCAATTACTGGTCAAATGAACCGGACACGGCCGGGCGGGTCGGCGCCTGGGAGCTGGACGATAATTGTGATCCGGAACGACAATATATCCCCAAAAAGAAGGGGTTGGTACGGCTGATTCGACCGTAAATTTTTCAACATATCAAGCCGGATATCCATTGCGTTGTCCCACCTGATGCATTACCCTGCCTCTGTCTGCAAAGGCATCCACCACCACTTCAGGTGATTTTCCGAATAGATATCGCGTCTGTTTTTTCTTTTACATGTGCAGGCCGGCCTTTGCTGATCAAGTAACGGCGTCTCTTGGATTGTCGACGGAACGAAGATTTTGAACGGAACAGAGGAGAAACGGATGAAAAGACACTGGACACAAAATGTCTGTATACTGATTGTACTGCTATCCTTGAGCTGCGCCACTCCGGCGGCAGCTCTTGACCTGTACGGATTCGGCAGTTACTGGGATAAAAATGATGTAGAGGGTTCATGGGGCGCCGGGCTCGGCGCAAGTCTGCCCCTTCTCATTGACTTTATACGATTGGATGGCCGAATCTATTTTTTTGAAAACAGTGACCTGGATACGGATGACAGCCTGACGCTTGTTCCCGTTGATCTCGGCCTGCAGGTACATCTTTTTCCGGATGCGGATATTGACCCCTATGGCCTTGCCGGGATCTCCTTTCTCTATGCCGACGCAGATAAGATTGATGTGGATTCAACCTTTGGCGCTTATATCGGCGCCGGACTTGATGTCAAACTCGGTATCCCTTTTTTCAAACTTTTCGGGGAAGCTCTCTATCGCTTCAGCGATATAGACACTGCCCTGCGTGATGATGTTGATGTCAGCGGCTTTACCGCCAATGTCGGCCTGAAGTTTAATTTTTAAACTACCTGTTTTTTGACGGGAATTTAGGAAAAAGGCCCTATAGGCCTTTCTTTGGAAGCGGCGGCAGGGGATAGGGAACACCCAACTGCCAGGCAAATTGGTGATACAGGGTACCCAGGGTATTAATAGTTTCCATGAGACCGTTTTTGGCATCGATCAGTCTGTTTTTTGACGTGAGAAGGTCCTGCATGGAAGTCTGTTTAATGGCATAGGATTTCAAGGAAAGAATAACGATTTCTTCCTGTTGCCGCAGGAGAATCTCCTGTCGATCAAGCACGTTATGGAGACTGCGGATCAACCGTTTATTATTTTCCACGGCATGTATGGTTTTCTGCAGATCGGCATATTGACCGATATCAGCAATATGCTCGGCCATGGTCTGTGTCTTGCCGGTGCTGAAAATCGTTCCGCCCGAGAAAAGCGGCACGGAAAAAACAACCGCCAGCGAGCCGTCCCCTTCAAATTGGTCAAATTCCGTATCGGTTTTACGCTCGTAAAGCCCCCGCACCGTCACACCAGGCCATTCGCTTGCCGTATGCAGCAATGCCTTCTCTTTGGCAAGCTCCTGTTCCAGATTGATCTTTTTACAAAGAACACTGTGTTTGAGAAACTGGTGCCGCAAGACCGGGTCATCGGCGGCATCGACGAATTCCTTGATTCTGTCATACGATTGCTCAAGCCCGGCAAGTGAATTTATTGCACCGGCGGTCGCAACCTCATCAACCAGCAGATTATTTAAACGCTCGATAACAGCCGCGCCCTGGCGGAGACCGGTGAAATCCAACAGTTCACGCAAGGCTGCCTCGCGACGCTGTTCATCCAGATCACGCCTGGCCTCCAGTTCTTTAAGGTTTGCCTGGGCCCGGAGCAGCTGCAGTCTTGTCTGGTCCCGTAGTTCATACCCTCTCCGGATCTTTTCGACATGTTTGCGGGACAACAGGATAGAGTTGCGCAGGTTGAGCAACCGATAGGTAGCAATCAGATATTTGCCCAGGAGCTCTCGGAGCCGAAGATCAAGCTCCTCTGTTTTGATCAGCAGATTGGTTGTCGCCAGCCGTTCATCGACCTCGGCAATGTCCACCTTCACGGAGATCGGGCGTCGATAAAGCGGCAGATCAAGGGTGAACTGCCAGTCGTGGTAATCATCACTATCGGTAAAATGATGCAGGTCCGTATTTGTGGTGGTTACGGAATCAGAAGTGGTATCCTGGTTAAATTCATGCACCTGCGATAAACGGACATCAACGGCGGGAGCCAGCCGTCTGGCCCAGGCGGTATAGCGCTGTGCACTCTTCTGTTCTTTCCGGGCCCGGGCTATTCGAACTTCCGGGGCGGCGTCATAGGATTTTTGAAACAACTCATGAAAGATCTCGAGAATTGCCGGTTCCGTCAGTGTTGTATCGGCCGTAACGAATTTTTTAACGATTGTCTTTGTTTCGTTGCCGGACAGGGAATGATCATCTTGTTGACCACTGGCAAACACGGGAAGAAACAGTCCACAAATGGACAGACAAAAAAGAGGGAGCAAAAACAATCTGCCGGGAGAGATGGGCCTTGTATCCTGCATGGATATTATCGGAAAAGTCCTTTTTGTCCTGTTGAAAGCTTCTCTGCCGGGAATATACCACTCTTTGGCAAAGTGAATTAATTTTTTCTCCTTAATACATCATGTTATGATATTTTTTTTCGGTTGTCACGGATAATTCCACCTGATAACGGAAGATTTCAGCCACGGAGAGATGATAATACAATCAGGCGTCCCCCTGTTCTCCGAGGAAAAATAAATTTCGGCAGAGTTCAGTACCACCCTCTCGCGACCCCCTGCATAGGTTTGACTATGGCCGGGCTGCCACAATCCACCTATGGCGCACTGCTTAACTCTGACAGGATTTATTTTGTATTACAATTTTTTTTGCTCGCCCTGCCCGCGAACCATTACCCGGCTTTGCTTCAAGCGGGAATAACCTCGTGATGCAGCTGGTCCTGGTCCTGATGAATATCTTCTGGAATGGCGGCATCATGGTCGCCGATTCCGGCATCGGCGGGCTCGGGTTCGGGAAGCGGCTGCTGCTCCGGCGTGGCATCAAGACCATCCATGGGTGGGACCTCATCCATGGATGGTCCGGCATCACTGACGGCAAAGTGATGCAGGTCATCATTTGCACCCGCATCCTCATGGCCTGCGCTCACGGAAAAATGATCCAGTGAACCGTCCGATCCGGGATCGGAGCCGTGACTCACGTCAAATTGTTCCAATTGACCACTCTCATGGCCTCCTTCCATTCCCGCTGTTGTATCGTGCAGTGATGCAATTTCATGGGCCGGGCCGGTACCGTTCTCCACCAAGGATGAACCATCATGGGACTCATCGGGAAGAATAACTTCCGGTACATGGCCGACCGATGCCATGTCCGGGTCATGGGCCTGCCCGACGTGTTGATTATCTTCATCGGCAACGGCTATCGTATCGGAGTCGGAAATGTCATGATCCTGCCGGCCGTTATCGTGGCTTTCTGAGACATTTTCGTGGGTACTGCCGGAAGAATCGTCATCGCCTGAAGTGACGTGCAACAGCCCATGCTGTCCCTGGATGTTCATATCCAGAGGAGAGGTCTCTGCCGAATCAAAGGCTTGATCATGGCCGCTTTGAGCAAAATGGCCGGTATCTACATCCTGGTCATTATGACCTCCGGAATTTTCTTCTTTTGGTCCGGTTGCCGGGTCACCATCGATCGATGACGGCAACTGGTCCGCAGATAGATCACCAACGGAGAACATACTGTGATCATCGACGCTCAACTGTTCCTGCGGATGGGTCATCACTGTATCCGTATGTGCCTGTGCCGCGGCATCCTCCCCATTGGCCCCGATTGAATCCGAGAGAACGGTTGAGTGGTAATCAATGTCTCCGCCCGCCATTTCAATGTCGGATGGATGGGCAAGGTCTACGGAGGGAACCTTAAGCTCCATGGCCTGGAAATCCTGATGATGGATTTCGCCCACTGAAGCACTTTCATCCGGCAACGAAGCAACAATTGTGTGCCCCTGATTATCAATTGCTGTTCCTGCTATACCGCCATCATCCACATGTTCCTGAAAATCATCATGATCAAGATCGGTACGAGCAACCAGCATGTCCTCCACGTGCTCCATCGCAGCGTTTTCATTGACATATTCCTTACCAACCTGGGCGATCAGATTTTTTACATCTTCCTCCGAAGCCGTTCGCAGGTCGATATGTGCATCAGCCAGAGCATCCCTGATCTCATCGGTAATAACGATACCATCATAGGCATTGGAGTTTTCATCCAGAGACTGGAGAAAGGTGGCCATGTTTTCCGTATACTCATCATTGAGATTGGTGCGGTCAACATCGGCTATGTCCTGGAGAAATGTCTGACCACCGGCAACGTCTTCCGCAGTGGCGCCACCCAGGGTAACACCACCGATGGTAAAGGTAACGTCGTCACCGGCTTTAAAGGAAAATCCACCATTTTCATCGGTAAAACCATGCAGTCCGGAGGTGGTAGTATACTCAACACCTTCAACCGCTCCATCAATCAGGTTGGAAGACAGCGTAAGGTCGTCCGCAGCAACGGTCCCATCGGCAAAGTGAAACTGTTCCACATCGGTAACAACGTCATCTCCATCACGGTTTTCAATAGTATCCTGTACGGTAAAAGAACCATTATCATTTTTTACAATATTATATTCATCCTGACTGCCTGAGAAAACAGCGGTATCCTTGCCGTCACCACCGTCGATTGTATCATCACCTGTTCCACCAGTGATGGAATCATTGCCGGCGCCTGCAGCTATTGTATCTTCGCCATTGCTACCAATTATTATATTGCTGCCCGCTCCGCCGTGGATCTCATCGATATTTTTGAGATCCGTCTGCGAGAAATCAAGATTGCCATAGGTCGAGCCCTGGATGACGTTATGCCCCTCGCCGCCGTCAATGACCTCAACGGAACTCTTTGTATCAAAGCTGTTCAGGCCGATGACATCATCGCCCTGGCCGCCGACTATAGTGTCCGTTCCTTCGCCGCCATGCACGCTGTCAAAACCCTGGTCCTTGCCGTGGACGATAAAGGTATCGTCTCCCGCGCCACCGGCAAGGCTGTCG
>DRLX01000526.1 GCA_011322715.1 Desulfobulbaceae bacterium | reverse complement strand
TGTACTCCGGAAAAATATTTAAAATTTTTAAATTTTTATACTTCATTGTAAGTGTCACCCCTCTCTTCGTTTCCCGATTCTACAGAAAAGAAATGCTCAATATCAGGTCGACCGGATAACCACCTATCTCTAGTTGTTACTGCTATTAAAGGTGACGGTAATAAAAAAATCAAATGAAAAAGACCTGTCCCTCGCATACTTACCAAATTCTTACACTGATAATGAAAGTCATTAATACCAGGGATAAAATAACCGGTGGACAAAATGGAAGAAATGCGATGAAGGAAGGGGAGCTGATGCTTCGAGCAGCAACTATTTTACTAGATCTAAAAAAAGAAACAAAAGAAACTTATAGAAGTTGCACACCCGACGGGGTTTCCCTGATTCCCACTCCGAAGGGGAGCAACAGTTGAAACAATGGTCGACCGAAATAAAACATTTCAGCGGCAACGCTTAAGGTTCCCTGTGCGGTCAATTGCCGGCGAAAGGCCAAATCCCCGTTCACAACAGGAGTTATATCGGCAAGCAGGGACAGACGATCAGTGGGCGAGTTCAAACCGGCGGCAATCATTTCCATATCCGGGCAGGGATATTCCCGATCATGGCGCCGGACCAGAGGGAGAAGCGGATCGTCCGATTCGATACAGTCAAAACGGGTGAGGAGATCTTTGCCGGTTATAGCCAGTATCGGTTCAGGGGCCGTACAATCAAACAGCCCACAGGCCATGGGTCTGTTTTCATAGATGGAACAGGCCCGGGCCTGTTCATCGTAAAACAGGCAGCACCAGGAACCCTGCCGCCCTTGCAGTTTAAGAAATTCAGAGGGAACCGGCGCCGGTTGATCGGCAAAAGGAAGAAAGGCCGGTTCTCCCTTTCGGATAGTTACCAGATGGTACCGGTCCAGCCTGCCCTCCTGGATCAGGGAAATATCGGGCCTATGCAGGGCCGGCCCTCCCTGTCTGCAACAGGAACCGCAGCGGTCACAACTCTGTTTTTCCGCTGGTACCGTCACTGGAGGTTAGTTCTCGCCTTCAATAATCCGGATCGTACCACCGGGCTGCAGGCGACCCGGTCGAATCACCTTGGTGAAAATCCCCTCGCGCGGCATAATACAATCTCCGACCTGTTGAAATATTGCACATCCTTTATGGCATTTTTTACCGATCTGCGTCACTTCCAGTTCTACTTCGCCACAGACAAGACGGGTTCCAATGGGAAGACGGGGAAGATCTATTCCCCTGGTGGTAATGTTTTCGGCAAAAGCCCCGGCCGCAAGTTCAAGTCCGCGGGCGCGCATGCAATCTATGGATTCCTCGGCCAGCAGACTGATCTGTCGATGCCAGTCACCGGCATGAGCATCCCCTTCAATTCCATGATCAACGCGTACCTGAACCGACTGGACAGGTTTCTTGTTGACTCCCTTTTTTCGGCTGACGTTAAGCGAGACTATTGTTCCCATAATTTATTCTCCCTGCAGAGACTTCAGGCATCCGACATGAGTTCCGTACTCAGATACCGTTCCCCGGTATCCGGTAGAATCACCACAATACGTTTCCCCTTGTTTTCCAGACGATTTCCCACCTTCACCGCTGCCCGCACCGCTGCGCCCGATGAAATACCACAGAGAATTCCCTCTCTGCGGGCGAGGATCCGGGCCATGACCATGGCCTCTTCGTTTTCCACCTGCACCACTTCATCAATCAGGGAGGTGTCCAAAACATCCGGCACAAACCCGGCCCCGATCCCCTGGATTTTATGTGGTCCGGGCCGGCCACCGGACAGTACCGGGGAGGCGGCCGGTTCTACGGCAATTGCCTGTACAGTGGTATGTTGTTTAAGAAAACCGGCAACTCCGGTCAAGGTACCGCCGGTGCCCACTCCTGAAACCAGGATATCAACCAGGCCGCCACTCTGCTCCCATATCTCCGGACCTGTTGTTTTCCTGTGAATAGCGGGGTTGGCGGGATTGGCAAACTGATTGGCCATCCATGAGCCCGGTATCTCAGCCAGCAGTTTTTCCGCTCCGACAATTGCCCCTTTCATACCCTCACTGCCCGGGGTCAACACCAGTTCGGCCCCAAGGTGAACCAACAGCTTGCGTCGTTCAATGCTCATGGTCTCGGGCATGGTCAGCACCAGCCGATAGCCTCGTTCGGCACAGACAAAGGCCAGCCCAATGCCGGTATTGCCGCTGGTCGGCTCAATAATGGTACTCCCCGGACCAATTTTCTCCTCATCCTCGGCGGCGCTGATCATGGCAACAGCAATCCTGTCCTTGACGCTGCCCAAAGGATTACGGGATTCAATTTTGGCCAGTAATTCGGCACCACAGTTGATATTGGTCAGCCGAACAAGGGGTGTTTTGCCGACGGTTGTAATGAGGCTGTCACTTATCTGCATCATGTATGTCCTTTTTGCCGAGATAGACAAGTTCCGGTTGTTTCAGCAGGACTTTTATGTCCGGCCCGACCGACCTGGTCAACCAGACGTTACCGCCGATAATCGACCGTGCGCCGATGACCGTGTCCCCGCCGAGAATTGTCGCATTGGCGTAAATGATTACATCATCTTCAATGGTGGGATGCCTCTTGGTATGGCGGAGCCGTTCTCCGGCATCCCGGGGCAGGGAAAGGGCGCCAAGGGTCACCCCCTGGTAGAGACGGACCCGGTCACCGATATCGGTGGTCGCACCGATAACCACCCCGGCGCCATGATCGATAAAAAAACTGGAGCCGATACGGGCTTCGGGATTGATGTCAATGGTGGTCCGATGATACCCGTATTCGCTCATGATCCGTGGAATAATCGGTACCTCCAGTTCTACAAGGCGATGTGCCAGTCGATAGACCATGGTGGCAAACAGTCCCGGATAGCTGAAAACGACCTCATCTGCATTGGCGGCGGCAGGGTCACCAACCAGGGTGGCCTCGATGTCCGATTCCAACTGCTCACGTATCGCGGGCAGGGAAGCGATAAAGGTCTCGGCAATCCGATAACTTCGCTCACCGCATTTGGAGCAGGCCTGATTATGGCGAAAGCAGTCGTGGCGGATGGCGGAACCGATCTGCCCGGCCAGCCGCTCATACAACACGTTAATCTTCTGGCCGAGATGATATTCCAGGTTGTCCGGGGTCAGGATCATGTCCGTGAAATAGCCGGGAAACAGGACCTGCTGCAACTCAAGGATGAGGTTGATGATCCCCTCCTTGGAGGGGATGGGAACCGGTTCGATATGACTGGTCTTTTCGCCGGAGCGAAACATGGCGCAGAGATCCCGGACCACCGCCGGAATACAATTGGCCCTGCTGATATCAAGGCCGACATCACTGCCGCAGGAACCGTCTCTGCGTTCTTTTTGATCCATAGTTTATCCAAAAATAAGGTTACGCATGTTATTGCATGTGCTGTAGGAGCGGATTTATCCGCGAATAGCTTATTGAATTACCATGATAACCATGAAAATTT
>DRLX01000525.1 GCA_011322715.1 Desulfobulbaceae bacterium | reverse complement strand
AGCTCAATTACATGCGTCACTGCGTTCTCATGGCCTACCGGAAGTATCCGGAACGGCGTGAGTTGTTTGAGCTCAACACCAAGATCGAGGCCTATAACCGTTCCATTGAGAGCGCCAAGGATGCAATGATCCGGGCCAACCTCAGGTTGGTGGTCTCCATTGCCAAACGCTACATGCATCAGGGATTGACTCTGGCCGATCTGATCCAGGAAGGCAATCTTGGTCTTATGCGGGCGGTTTTCCGTTTTGATTACAAAAAAGGCAACAAGTTTTCTACCTATGCCTCCTGGTGGATCCGCCAGGCCATCACCCGCGCCATTCTTGATAAGACCAGGACAATTCGACTTCCCGTTCATTTTCTTGAATTGCGCAGTCAGTTTTTCAAGGCTTTTTATTCCCTGTTAAAAGAGCTTGGCCGGGAACCGACCCCGGTAGAAATCTCCAAGATGACGGATTTGCCGATGGACAAAATCCTGGCAATTCTTGAGGCCTCCCGTGAGCCGATCTCGCTCGAAACACCGGTCGGTGATGATGATTCGACCCTGGGCGATTTTCTGGAAAATCAGGAGTCGGAATCTCCGTATGATGCCGTGCAGAACCGTGAGCTTTCCAGCCGGGTGGTTGAGGTGCTGTCCACGTTGACCGAGCGGGAAGAAAAAATAATTCGCCTGCGTTTTGGTATCGGGGAGGCCGCCGAATACACCCTGGAAGAGATCGGTAAACGGTTTAACGTCTCCAGGGAGCGGATCAGGCAGATTGAAAAAAAAGCCCTTAACAGGCTGCGGCACTCCAGTCGCCGGGAAAAATTACGTTTTTTCCTGGACTGATTCTGCCGGGATGATCAAACATATGGTTGTGTGCCCCTTCTGTGACCGGAAGGGGCTTTTTTATGTCCAGCCAATTTGCTCCAGCCGTGCCGGTTATCAGCCTGCAATACCTGGGCGCCGATAAGGAAAGAGCAGGGAAAATCTGAACAGTTGAGAATTATATGGATGCTATGATAGAGCAGGCCGGTTTCGGGGACATCCTGGAAAAGGTACGCAATGAAGAGCGACTGAGTATTGAAGACGGCGAACGTCTGTATGGCAGCGATGATCTGCTGGCCCTTGGCTATATGGCCAATATCGTTCGGGAGCGGAAAAACGGTAACCAGGCATTTTTTATCTATAATCAGCACATCAACTATTCAAATGTCTGTACAAATCTCTGCAAGTTCTGCGCATTCGGCAAGGAAAAGGGGCATGAGCAGGCCTATGAGATGAGTATCGAGGAGATCAAGGCAAAGGTGCGGGGGCGCCTTGACGAACCGATAACCGAAATTCATATGGTGGGCGGTATTCATCCGGACCTGCCCTACTCCTATTATCTTGATGCTCTGCGCGGTATTAAGGAGGTTCGGCCCGATGTCCATATCCAGGCCTTCACCTGTGTCGAGATTTATCATCTGGCCCAGTTGGCCGGAAAACCCGTGGGCGACACCCTTGATGAGTTGAAAGATGCCGGGCTCGGCTCAATTCCCGGCGGCGGCGCCGAGGTGTTCAGCCCGCGTATCCGCAAGTTGACCTGTGAGAAAAAGCTTTCCGGTGACGGCTGGATCGAGGTAACAAAGACCGCGCATGCACATGGGCTGCATACCAATGCCACCCTGCTCTACGGACATATAGAAACCCCTCGGGAGCGTCTGGAGCATCTTGATATCCTGCGCAGGACCCAGGATGAAAGCGGCGGTTTTCTCGCCTTTATTCCCCTGGCCTTTCATCCGAAAAATACCGGCATGTCCGAGCATTCAGGCACCACCGGCATCAATGACCTGAAAAATGTTGCCGTGGCCCGGCTGATGCTCGATAATTTCCCCCATATCAAGGCCTACTGGGTGATGATCGGTCCAAAACTTGCCCAGGTCGCGCTCTCGTTCGGCGCCGATGACATGGACGGCACGGTCAAGGAAGAGGTGATTACGCACATGGCCGGTGCGGAAACCGAACAGGCCCTTGGTCACAAAACCCTGATCCGCCTGATCCGGGAGGCGGGCCGTCAGCCTGTGCAGCGTGATACCCTATACAATGTCATAGATACTTTCTAAGGGTGCGTCATCATGCTTCGTCCAATAATTGACCAGGTCCTTGCCGGCGGCCGCATCAACGGCAAGGAATTCCTCCTGCTGGCCGAGAAGGCGGATCTTTACCAGCTTGGTTTCATGGCCAACGCCATCAGAAAACGGTTGCATCCGGAGCCGGTGGTGACCTATGTCATTGACCGCAATATCAACTATACCGACATCTGCGTCTCGGCCTGTAAATTCTGTGCTTTTTTCAAGGCACCGGAGGATAACAGCGGTGTTGTCCTGAGCAATGAAGAGCTGGGAGAAAAAATCCGGGAGACCCAGGAACTCGGCGGCACCCAGATCCTATTGCAGGGTGGGCTGCATCCGGAAAAACCACTTGCATATTATGAAGATATGCTCCGGTTCATGAAGACCACGGGTATTCACGTCCATGGCTTTTCGCCGCCGGAAATCTGCCATTTTGCTGAACTCTCAGGACTGTCGACAAGAGAAGTGCTTAAGCGCCTGATGGCCGCCGGTCTCGATTCCATGCCCGGCGGCGGTGCGGAAATTCTGAGCGACCGGGTGCGGCAAATGCTGGCCCCGCGAAAATGCTCGGCCGACCGCTGGATCGAGGTGATGGAGGAGGCGCATGGGCTTGGCATGCGCACCACGGCCACCATGATGTTTGGCCATGTGGAGACCATGGAAGAGCGACTGGAACATCTGCAACGTCTGCGGGATCTGCAGGACAGGACCGGCGGCTTCACCGCCTTTATTCCCTGGCCGTTTCAGCCCGATAACACGGCCCTGGCCGGGGCTGTTCCCATTGACAAGACCAGCGGCTTCTCTTATCTGCGAATGCTGGCGTTAAGCCGGATTTTTCTCGATAATTTTGATAATATCCAGGCATCGTGGGTGACCCAGGGCCCCAAGATCGCCCAGGTCTCCCTGTTTTTCGGGGCCAATGATTTCGGTTCCACCATGATTGAGGAAAATGTGGTCGCTGCCGCCGGTGTTCATTTTCGGCTCTCCGAGGAAGAGATCAGGCGTCTTGTTACCGATGCAGGCTTTACGCCCCGGCAACGGTTGATGGACTACACGCCTGCCTGAGTGTCTCGGCCCGCACCTGCCATGCATTCTCCTGTTGTTATTCATCGGGCGCCCTGGCTGTTTTCCATGGCCGGACCAGCGCTGTCCGATGGCTCTGTTGCCGTCCGCGATACATGCATCGTTGAGGTCGGTCCTTTTTCCGACCTGCGGGGCCGGATTCCCGGAGCAGACATTGTTGATCATCCGGACTGCGT
>DRLX01000524.1 GCA_011322715.1 Desulfobulbaceae bacterium | reverse complement strand
TGAAATCCTGCGCTGCCTGCTGCAGGAACCGAAACTGCTGATCATGGACGAGCCCACCTCGGTACTCACCCCGCAGGCGGTGCGCACCATGTTCGATACCCTGCGCCGTCTTGCCGCCGAGGGGTGTTCGATCCTCTACATCAGCCATAAACTCGACGAGATCATGGAACTGTGCCATAATGCCACCATTATCCGGGGCGGCAAGGTGACGGGATACGCGAAACCGGCCGAGGAAACCGCCGCAAGCCTTGCCCGCATGATGATCGGCAAAGAGCTTCCAATTTGTTCCGGTAAGCGGCCGGTTATCTCCGGGAAAAAATGTCTCCAGGTCAACGACCTGTCCACAAAATCCGCTGATCCGTTCGGCACGGACCTTAAGGAGATCAATTTTTCCGTGTCCGAGGGCGAGATTGTCGGCATGGCGGGTATCTCCGGTAATGGCCAGCAGGAACTCCTCTACTGCCTGAGCGGCGAACGACTCGTTGACGACGAGAACGTCATCACAATGTATGATGTACCGGTCGGCCGCCTGAATCCCGACCAGCGGCGTAACCTGGGCCTTGGCTTTGTGCCGGAGGAGCGGCTGGGCCGGGGTGCGGTGCCGGGCATGTCCCTGACCGAGAACACCATTCTCACCGCCCATCGGCACGGAATGGTCAAAAAGGGATTGCTGCAATTTCGCAGGGCGGCTGAATTCACCCGCCGCTGCATCACCGGTTTTACCGTGAAATGCGGTTCCATAGAGGACCCCATTACCAGCCTGTCCGGTGGCAACATGCAGAAATATATTACCGGCCGGGAGATCCTGCAGGCACCGAAACTGCTCATTGTCTCCCAGCCCACCTGGGGAGTGGATGTCGGTGCCGCCAATGTCATTCGCCAGGCCATGATTGATTTACGCAACAACGGCTCCGCCGTCTTGGTGGTGTCCGAGGAACTGGATGAACTCTTTGAAATCTGCGACCGCCTTATTGTCCTTGCCCAGGGCAGTGTCTCCCCTTCCCTGCAGGTACAGAATACCAATAAAGAAGAAATAGGGATCTGGATGAGCGGTATGTTCCCCGGCGGCCCGAGAGAAGAGCGTCCTACAAAGGAGGAGCAGGAGTCCCGTGTTTGTTAAGATAGAGCCTCGCCCTGAACCGTCACGGGTGATGAAATACTGCTCACCACTCATTGCCGCCGTTCTGATGCTCATCAGCGGCCTTGTCATCTTTACCATACTCGGCAAAGATCCGGCTCAGGCGTTTCACGCCTTTTTCATTGAGCCGATCCACGATTTGTACGGCATCGGTGAGCTGTTTATCAAGGCCGCGCCGCTGATGCTCATCGGTACCGGCCTGGCCGTCGGCTTTCGGGCGAACATCTGGAATATCGGTGCCGAAGGGCAGATGGCCCTGGGCGCCATATTCGGCGGCTATATAGCGATCATCTTCCACGGCAGCAGCAGTCATTTCATCCTGCCGATGATGATCCTTGCCGGAGCAATAGGCGGCATCCTCTGGGCCGCTATTCCGGCGCTGTTAAAGACTGTTTTTAATGCCAACGAAATCCTGGTCTCCCTGATGCTCAACTATGTGGCCCTGCTCCTGCTTGAACTGCTGGTACATGGGCCCCTGCGTGATCCCAACGGGTACGGCTTTCCCCAGTCGGTCCTCTTCTCCGACTCGGCCATGCTGCCGGTCCTGATCGAGGGGACCCGCCTCCACCTTGGCGTGCTCATCTCGATTATCGGCGTTGGGGTCGGCTGGGTTTTTCTGGAAAAAAGCTTTACCGGCTATCAGCTCCAGGTCGCAGGACTTGCGCAGAAGGCGGCAACCTATGCCGGATTCGACTACAAAAAACTGATCTGGATCGGTATGCTCGCAGGCGGCCTGGCTGCTGGAATTGCCGGAGTGCTGGAAATCGCCGGTCCCATCGGCCAGCTACTGCCCTCAATTTCCCCCGGATACGGGTATGCGGCCATCATTGTCGCCTTTGTCGGCAGGCTGCATCCGGGTGGTATCTTTCTCTCCAGCCTGCTCATGGCCCTGCTCTATCTCGGCGGTGAATCCGGTCAGATGAATCTGGACCTCCCCTCTGCGGTCACCGGAATCTTCCAGGGACTCCTGCTCTTCTACCTCCTGGCTGCCGACTTTCTTATCAATTACCGGTTGCGCCTGACCGTCCGCCGGGGGGAGACCGAATAATGGACGTTGCTATTGTTCTCAAAATACTGATTGCCGCCGTTGCCGCCGGCACTCCCTTTGTCTATGCAGCACTCGGTGAACTGGTTGCCGAGAAATCAGGCGTTCTGAACCTGGGTGTCGAGGGCATGATGCTGGTCGGGGCGATCACCGGTTTCATCGCCATGGCCAAAACCGGCAGCCTGCTGCTGGCGGTTGCCTCCGGCATGACGGCGGGAATGCTTATGGCCGCCATATTCGGCGTTCTCACCCTGACGCTCATGGCCAACCAGGTCGCCAGCGGTCTTGCCCTGACCATCTTCGGCATCGGCCTGAGCGCATTTCTCGGCCTGAACTATACAAGCATCGCCCTGCCGGGCATTCCCGAACTGCCCATCCCTCTACTCAGTGACATCCCGGTGCTCGGCAAACTCTTCTTTTCCTATGACATTCTGGTGTACGGGTCCCTTGCCCTGTTCCTCCTTGTCTCCTGGTTTCTCTACAAAACCAGGGCCGGGCTGATACTGCGCGGGATCGGTGAAACTCCGAAATCGGCGCACGCCCTTGGCTATAATGTTATACGAATACGCTATCTCGCCGTCCTGTTCGGCGGCGCCATGGCGGGGCTTGGCGGCGTCTATCTGTCGGTGGCCTATACACCGGTCTGGGTTGAGGGCATGGTCGCGGGCAGAGGCTGGGTGTCCCTGGCCCTGGTGGTGTTTGCCACCTGGCGGCCGCTGCGGGTATTATTCGGGGCCTACCTGTTCGGTGCCATCACCATTGCCCAGTTCCATGTCCAGGGCCTGGGCATAGATATCCCCTCGCAACTGCTGTCCATGCTGCCCTATCTCGCCACTATTCTTGTTCTGGTTGTTATTTCAAGAGACTTAACGGCAATACGATTGAATTCACCGGCCTCGCTCGGTATAACCTATCACCCGGAGAATCAGTAACCATTCATTTCACAAAAGGAGAACCAGATGATGATTGCGAAAAAACATGTCTTCTCGATAGCTATCCTTGCCGCCTGCGTGCTGGGATTAGTGCTGTCTGCATCGGCGGCGGAAAAACTTAAAGTCGGTTTTGTCTACATCAGTCCGATCGGAGACGCCGGCTGGACCTATCAACACAACCTCGGCCGCCTTGCCCTGGAAAAAAATCTCGGCGACAAGGTTGAGACCAAATATATTGAAAAGGTCCCCGAAGGCCCCGAGGCGGAACGGGTTATCAGAAATCTCGCCAAAAGTGGCTATGACCTGATATTCACCACATCGTTCGGCTATATGAATCCCACCCTGAAAGTGGCCAAGATGTTTCCCAGGAAATATTTCGAACACTGCACCGGCTACAAAACGGCCAAAAATGTCGGCACCTATATGTGCAGATATTACCAGGGTCGTTACCTTGCCGGTATCATCGCCGGCAAGATGACCAAATCCAATACCCTGGGTTATGTGGCCGCATTCCCCATCCCCGAAGTTATCCGGGGCATCAATGCCTATACACTGGGCGCAAGGTCCGTCAACCCGGCCATCAAGGTCAAGGTAATCTGGGTCAACTCATGGTTTGATCCGGGCAAGGAACGTGAAGCATCCGAGGCATTAATCGCCCAGGGCGCAGACGTTATTACCCACCATACCGATTCAACGGCACCGGTGCTGACAGCCGAGGAAAAGGGCGTCTACGCAATCGCCTATCATTCCGACATGTCCAAATACGGGCCCAAAGCCCAGTTGACGGCCGTCACCCATAACTATGGTAAATTCTATACCAAGGTGGCCCAGTCGGTTCTTGACCATACCTGGAAACCGGAAGCGGTCTGGAGCGGTATTAAGGAAGGCTCCATTAAACTGACCCCGATCAATCCCGTTGTTCCCAAAGGCGTGGTCGCCCTGGTGGAAAAAACAACTAAAGGGATTGCCGACGGCACTTTTAAACCCTTCCACGGTCCCATCAAAAATCAGAACGGCAAACTGATTGTTGCCGCCGGAAAATCCCTGACCGACAAAGACCTGCTCGGCATGAATTATTATGTCGAGGGTGTCCAGGGAAGTATCCCCAAATGATCCATACCCCGGCTTATATACTAATGCAGGCCTTGCCCGCACCCCAAGTCTGTAGGGGCGGCTTCAGCCGCCTTGGGAAAGGCATGCCAAATAAATTAACGCTTTCCCAAGGCGAATAAATTCGCCCCTACAGGACAGCAGCAATTATGCTGCATATGAAAGAGAACGAGACAATCGGTTAAAATAACGAGCTTTTCTTCATGAAATTTTCTCGGAGTCTACGCTTACCTGTTTTTTATAACAGAAATTCAGGCGTAATATATTGATTTTTCATCATTATTCATCAGACAATGGGCCTGCTGCAGGCCCATTGTCCCGGTGCAGCCGGGACAAACGTGAAAACCAATAATATACAATTAATAATCCGCCTTCTTATTCCCCTGGGTGCTGTTCTGCTGGCCCTGCTGATCGGTGCAGTCATGCTGCTGTCACTGGGAGCAGATCCTGTCAGCGGCTATGCCACCATGTTCCGTGCTGCCTTCGGCAGTCTCGACGGATTTTCCGAAACAGCGATTAAATCCATTCCTCTACTGCTGGTCGGCGTCGGTATCTGCATCGCCTTTCGGGCCAATGTTATCAACATCGGCGGTGAAGGACAGATGGTTATAGGTGCCTTGCTGTCAACAACTGCCGCCCTTGCCTTTCCTGATCTGCCCTCGTTGGTGTTGATTCCCGTGGTTCTGCTTGCCGGTGCGGTTGGCGGCGCATTCTGGGGAGCGATAGCCGGAGCGCTGAAGGCCTGGTTTAACGTCAGCGAAATCCTCTCCACCATCATGCTCAACATTGTTGCCGTTCAGTTTATGAACTTTCTTCTGCGCGGCCCGATGATGGATCCCGCCGAAGTGGCCAGGGGAACCGGTATCCCGCAGACCATGCGCCTGTCGCCCAACGCTGACCTGCCCATCCTCATAGAGGGCATGCGTATACATCTCGGGGTCGTGATTGCCCTGGGCGTGGCCATCGGCGCCTATTTTCTCCTCTGGCGGACGTCGATGGGTTTTCGGTTACGCGCAGTCGGCTACAATCCCGATGCCTCCCGTTATGCCGGAATTTCCGTGCCGAAAAATATCACCGCGGCCCTGGCCTTTTCCGGTGCCATGGCCGGTATTGCCGGCGCCATCCTGGTATTCGGCAGTGAATCACACCGAATGGTGACCGACGGCAGCTCCATGGGTTTCACCGGCAGCGCCGGTTTTAACGGCATCGTTGTTGCCCTGCTGGCAGGATTGCATCCCCTGTGGTCGATCCCCTCGGCACTATTGTTCGGCGGCATGCTGGTCGGCGCCAATGCTCTGCAACGGGCGGCCCAGGTCCCTTCGGCCCTGATCATAGCCTTAAACGGTCTCATCGTCGTCTTTGTCGTCAGTTCTGAATATTTTAAACAACGGGCGATCCCCACCATCCGGGTGGATGGAGAGATGGACGGCGCAGAGGAGGGAGGAGCAAACAATGGCTGATTCCCTTGCAGTGCTGATTATCGTTTCCACCATCGCCTCGGGCATCAGGCTGGCCACCCCCTTTCTGCTGGCCTCCCTCGGCGAGGCTCTGGGCCAGAGAAGCGGGGTGCTTAACCTCGGCGTTGACGGGGTGATGCTGCTTGGCGCCTTTGGCGCCTACTATACCGTTTTACAAACCAATAACCCCTACTACGGCCTGCTGGTCGGCATCGGCATCGGGTTACTGCTTGGATTGTTTTACGGATTCATCACCCTCAATCTGCAGGCGGAACAAGGGGTAAGCGGTATCGGCATCTATCTATTCGGCCTGGGCATGAGCGATTTGCTGTTCCAGAAATTTGTTGGAACACCGCGACCCATTCTACCCTTTATGCCGCTTCACTTTCCCGTTCTCTCCGACCTGCCCGTCGGCGGCGAGATGCTCTTCCAGCACTCGATCATCGTCTATATCGCCTTTGGGCTGGTGCCGGTGATGAGTTTTGTCCTCAATAAAACCACCTATGGACTCAACGTCCGCGCCATCGGCGAAAATCCGGAAGCGGCCGACAGTCTCGGTGTCAGTGTCATGGCCACCAGGTACTCGGCAATCATTATCGGCAACGGCCTGGCCGGCCTGGCCG
>DRLX01000523.1 GCA_011322715.1 Desulfobulbaceae bacterium | reverse complement strand
TTGGCCTGCCCATGGAAGCCCGCGACTGCCCGACCGCCGTTATCTCCGCCCTCTGCGCCCGACAGGGCGCAGATATTCTGCGGGTGCATGATGTTGGTCTGACCTCGCAGGCGGTCCAGCTCACAGACAAGATCTTTCCTGTGTCTTAACGCTTGTATAATACCTGGCTCTCCGCAATCCTCCGCTGATGCAAGGGGTTTTGCATCCTCACTGAATATCAAAGAGCGTTGCAATCTCAGCTAAGGCGGGCAAGCTCGCAAGCTATTTAGGCTGAAGGCTGATAGGTTGTTAGTATGGAGCAGGAGCAGGCTCCGTTTTCTTTGCCTGAAGGCTTTCAGTCTACAGGTTAAAGGGCTTTGTGATATAATAACAACACGTTATCAGTATTGAATTTCTCGGAGTCTGCGCTTACCTGTTTTTTATTGCAGAAGTTCAGAAGTAAGGCACTGGTATGCACAGGAGGCTGCATTCCGGCTGAACAAACGATGTCCTCCCTGCTTTGAAAAAAACTGAGCTTCGTTCGTAACCAGTTTGCAATAGATATGTCCTCCTTTGGGCTTGGCCCGGTATCGTTCCTAAAGTTTTCCCGTCTTTTTTCCTGTCCAGTATGTACTTGTTCATGTCGTCTGTTCATCTTTTTTGTATGCAATTTTTTTTAGATACGTTACCTGCGGGTGTTTACATGTCGTCGTTTATCCGTTTTATGCCTATATTACGGACTGTTAGGATCTTGCTTCTTTTTAGATTCCGTTTTTCGGGAAAATAATTCCGCAAAAATTGAATATAATCGCCATAACTGTTGTATCTGTTGGTCCGTGGGGGAGCCTGTTTTTTTTCGATTTTTGTGCCTGTCCGATTCTGTTTTGCGCCGAATTTTTTAGATACTGTTTTTTGGGATGTCCGTTTTTGTAAATTATTTAGTCTGGTTACGTGGTTGCTTATTTTTACACCATTCTTCGACGCTGGCTTGTTCTATGGTATGCCTTATATTCAGGGCAAATAGATTTTTAATATTCATAGCGCAGGAAGATGTTCATAGGTAAGGGGTTTTTAAAAGTATATCGTCTGGGTTATCTGTCTGCTTTTTAAGGGAATTAATTATATTTATCAAATCGTTAGTTTTCTTCATTTTGATTTTTCCGGAAAAGTAGAACGAGGGGGGGAAACCTGTAGCTGTTAGGTGTTTATTGTGGGCTTCTTTGAGTCGTTTGCCGGAATATTTTCTTGTAACATTGTGAAATTAATGTTGTTTCTTTTTTCAGTTAGTGCGGTCCGTTCTTGGGCATGTTTTTTGCAATTTAGAGGGTAACTCTAATTAAACAGAAGAAGTATAGAGGCCCGTGAACTAGATTAAGTCGACCAACATGTACCAAGACTGATAGTCGTACTTTCTTTATGAAATCATTCCCGGGTCTTTAACATCTGCATAATTTATCCAGAAGCAACCCAAACACCGGCAGGAGGTCGCAGATGAAAAAGGCAATGGCAAAAAGTGGATTACTGGTAGTTTTAGTCTTGGGTCTTGGTGTGGTCACTGGAACAGCTCAGGCAACACCGGTTACTTTTAGCGGGGCTACAGGTGGCGTAGACCTGACTACCGGATGGACGTGGAACCCGTCCGGTACCCTGTCACTTGATGCACAGCTTCAGGTGGGACCGGCATTTTCAGAATTTACCCTGGACGGGACCGGAATTGGTCCAGAATTTACCCTGGCGGACGGTGAGAGCCAGACCATAGATTTTTTTGAACTGACCGCAGGTGGTTTCGGCGTTGGGCAATATGATATTGGAGCCTCCCTGGATTTTGACACCCCGACAATGGAACCGGCCAGCGGTGAAGGTGGGGGGTATTTCGGTACTGGCGATGTCCCTCTTTTTGGGAGGATCTCCGGTGGAACATTGTCCTGGGATTCCCAGCCTGGTCTCATCACTCTTGCCGATGGCAACATGCTTTCCATCTCTTTTGAGGATTTTATCGTCTTTGGTATGGGAGAGTCCAAAATGGTTCATGCGACAATTTCCAACCTTGGTGGCGGTGCCGACAATCAGATGAATCCTGTGCCTGAGCCTGCTACCATGCTGCTCTTCGGTACTGGTCTGGCGGGCTTGGCCTCGCTCAAATACAGAAAAATGAAAAGATAAGCTTTGAAGATGGCTTATTTCGCACCGGTTTTTGGTCTGCATTACTCGTGTTGGCCGAAATCGGTGTTTTTAATTCAGGGCGTTTGAGGAAGATTATCAGGGAGGTGCGAGAATGCTCTTGCCGACCACCCTATCTGTGCCCACGGATGCTGTTTTCATGTGTTGTTGTACCCTCCGGGCATGGAGGTTTATCTGAAAATCGCTCACGGAGTATTGTCGATCCAGGTCCAGGCTATTTCCATCGTTCGTTGTGGCTGTGAGATCAAAAAAAACTGGTCCAGCCATGCTGGTTTATTCCGAATTATCCTTTTCCCCGACGCCGATACTTTTATTTGGTTATTTCCCCGTAAGTGTGCATATAATATGGTGACAGGTCGTAGAACTATTTTACCGGTCGATATCTCGAACAGAGAAAGGCTTTTTACTCTAAGGAGAGAACGCAATGCAATCTCAGTTGACAAAACCGATTATTCTGGCTGGAATTCTGTTAACCCTGTCCTGTAATGTCCAGGGAGCGGAAAAGGTGGTGGTGGTGCCGCTTTTTTCAGCAACCGGTGATGCCGCCGCTGCTGATGTCCTGGCCGGAAAAACGTTTTCCAGTGCAACGGGCAAAGGGCTAACCGGTACTCGTTCCCCGGCTCCGGTGGCGGCAACCGGACAGACGGCAACTCGTCCTGTCGTCGCACCTTCCGGGTCGGATGGGGATCAGGGCAAAGGGGTCTCGGCAGCTATCCGTTTTACCGACAACGGCGACGGCACCGTTACCGATAATCTTACCGATCTGGTCTGGTTGCAGGATGCCAGTTGTAGTGATCTTGCCACAGATAAAGACACGTGGGACAATGCCTTGGCTGCCGCAAACGGTCTGGCTGAAGGTCTCTGTAACTTAACGGATGGTTCCTCGGCCGGGGACTGGCGTCTGCCCAATCTGTTTGAGTTGGAGAGTTTACGGGATATGAGTGAGAATGCACCCTCATTAACCCGAACCTCCGGCCAGGCTCCGGGCTACCCCTTTACGGGAGTTATGCCAAATGGTGGATTATATTCCTATTGGACCTCTACAACCCTTGACAGGGGGACCACCATGGCGTGGATTGTGGGTTTTTTAGACGGTGCTGCATTGTTTGATGCTAAAACAAGCAGTTATTATATCTGGCCGGTTCGAGATGCGAACTGACCCATTTTCTTGAGGTGCCGCAATGACGAAAACCTCCCCGGCTGGAGAGCGGAGGGAGGATTTGCTGTTTTTGAAGAACCTGTTCTCAGCTCATTTCTTCGGATGGCCCGGGGGCATCATCATTCCGATGGACTGCATGGTGGTGAGTTTCAATGTGATGTCCAGGTGTTCGTCCGGCAACAGGTCCCGCTCTCTGAGAATTTGCAGGGTCACGTTTTCACCAACCTCTTTATCCAGAAGAGCTATTTTCAGATCGGCAACATCGTGCACCGGGGTGCCGTCAACGCCCAGGATGATATCCTGTTCTTTCAGACCGGCCCGGGTTCCGTCACCATGGGGGCTGATCCCGACGATTCTGATTCGGCCCTCTTTTCCGGGTCCCGTCC
>DRLX01000522.1 GCA_011322715.1 Desulfobulbaceae bacterium | reverse complement strand
TCTCTTCGTGTTCGTTGAGTTCCCGGTACGGATCGGTGGCTGTCATTGTGGGTGCTGGTTGTGAGAGTATGGGAGTAGTTGTTTTGTCATCTTCCTGGAAAAACTCTATCATAAAAATAGTGTGGAAAACAAGCGACTTTCGTTTTTTGTGTCATTTTATTGACGATTTTTTTGTTTTTGTGTCGATATTTTGTTCGGCAATGTAACAGGGGTGTGGTTGATGAGAATCAGGTTATGCGGAATAGTTATTGTCTGTGTTGTGCTCCAGCTGAGTCCGGCCCTGGCCTGGCAGGGCCGGGTGGTGCGAGTGCTCGACGGGGATTCCATACTGGTGAAAAGGGGTGGCAGGCTGTATGAGATTCGGCTTTACGGTATTGACACCCCCGAGTATAAGCAGCCCTTTGGTCGGGAGGCCGGGCGGGTGACAAGGAAAATGATCAATAAAAAGATCGTGAATGTACGTCCGATGGATGTTGACCGCTATCATAGGACTGTTGCCCTGGTCACATTCAACGGCCGGCTTGTCAACCGGGTGTTGGTGCATAAGGGCGCGGCATGGCTCTATCCAAGGTACTGCAAAAAACAACCGCTCTGCCGTGAGTTGCGGGCTGAAGAGCAACAGGCCCGGAGACGACACCTTGGTCTGTGGGCAGGGGCCAATCCTCTGTCGCCCTCACAGTGGAAACGGCTTAATAAAAAGTCATCCAGCCGGTCTCGTCACCACTTCCGACGGCACCGGCAGCACTGATTCCTTCACTGGAGGCAGGTCGATGGTCGGAGGGACGGGGACGGCAGGCGGAGATTGTAGGTTGTCCGGGCTATTGGTCCAGGGGTCTTGTTGATAGCCCAGTTTTTGCCGGTCAAACCCGGGGGAGGGACCATGACAGTTCAGGCAGTCAAGGGCCTGCGTCGCCGGTTTTACACCGTGATTGATTCGGCGCAGGGCAACCGTGGTAGCTGTGTCCGATTCTCCGCTGTATGGTAGGCGGATGGCCTGCATCCCCTGAATGACTGCATCGTTTAGTTCGCGGTTTTTCCAGAAAGGCGTCTTTTGCCGCTTGAGCAGCGGGGAAAGAAGATAATGAAATTTCCTGTCCTGGAGCTGGGTCCCATATTGGATGGAAAAAGGCATGATTTCCGAGGCCGGTGATCTGGGCCCAGGTCCCTGCAACAGAGTAGTTTTTCCGGGCTTTGCCCTGTCCCCTCTCATGTACATCCTGTCCGACCCATCATCCCATGCATAGACGGGCCTGATCTTTGTTGTCATGAGAAAACCGTTCTCGGCAAGCGCTTTTTTGCCCTGTCGGTACAAGTGATATTCGTTGTCGGCCAATAACCAGTTCCAGCTCACGACAACGGGTTTATTGTCTCCATAGGCCGGTATGTGGCAGCTTTGGCATCCAATCAGCAGGGCATGTTGATTCAGCCGGGCAAGCGTGTGCGGAGTTTGTCCATGACAGTTGGTACATCCTGTAGCCTTGGCCCGGTCGGACCCCGTGGTTTTGGTGCGGGCAAGGACATGATGTCCATTGTCCGGATGGCATCGAAGGCAGGTGAATCCGTAACGCTGTATGTGGACATCACTGGTGAGGGGTGCTGTTGTGGATGGGACAAGGCCGCATTGCTGATCGTGACAGGCCAGACAGTTGTGAGCCGATGATCTACCCGCCCGGCGTGCAATCCGCTCAAGCATGGACATGTCAACTTCCGGCCCGTAAAGACCGGTAGTATCGTGGCAGATGAGGCAGTTGACCGGCTGGTTCGTGCTGTTGAACAAAAAAGGCTTGCCGGGAAACGTCCCGATATGACATCGGTGACAGACTTTTGGATTGTTTTTTGCGGCAATTGCATATCGTGAAAGGTCACTGTCCATACTTGAAAGAACGGTCTTTCCGTTAATGATCCGCTTTCTTTGCCAGGTCCAGTGGACCGATTTTTTTATATCATCGACCTGCTGCTGGTGGCACTTCATGCAGGCTCTATTGACCTCGGCAAGGGAGGAGAACGGTCCCTGTATCCTTTGGTGTCCCTCTGCTGCAGGAGTGGCCGTCGGTCGACAGCAAATCAGGAGCAGGAGGATTGCTCGGAGAAAGAGATGTCGTTTAATGAGATGCATGCTCGTTTATTGATGGAAAAAACAGTGAGGAAAAGTGGGCCGTCAAAGATGGGAATTGGATGTCCATCTGATTTTTTATCTGAAAATTGCCCATGAAATAATGACGGTCGGGGCTATTTTCATAACAGCATAGCGGTGTCATTGTTGTGGCTGTGACATATAACCTGGTCCGGCAATGCTGGTTTATACGTCCGGACTCAAACCTAAGCTCAAGGGTAAAGTATCCTGCATTCCGGGCATGGTCAAGCTAATTTGCCGGCCGGTTTATCTTCACTAAAGTTGAATCGTGGCGCATATTTCATTGATAATGGCCTTGCTTTTCCAGTTTTTATGCGGTATAGAAATAAATCCTTTTCTTGTGAATGAATCGTCATTCATGCTTGTTTTCTCAGAGAAACAACACATTTTCAGCTGGATGTTGATTCTTTTGTTGTCGGCATGATCGGTGCAGTCAGGGTATTGGCAGACGAAGGAGAAAAGGCTGCACCGATTATTGCTCCACTGCTTGATTTCCTGCCCGTCGCTCTCAACTCACCCGTACCTTCGCTTCCTTTCCATTTTTTTATCCAAAAATCGCCCACGAAGTGGTACCATTTCGGACTCTTTTCACCATTCGAAGTTTACGCTTATCTGTTGAGGCCGGGACGGTAAAATCCGGAGTCTTCACTACGTTCCGCTTACCCAGAGTCTCGCG
>DRLX01000521.1 GCA_011322715.1 Desulfobulbaceae bacterium | reverse complement strand
CCATGCATGAGGTTCATATTCTGGATAGCCTGACCGGCCGCTCCTTTGGCGATGTTGTCAATAGCACTTATGACGATAACGCGTCCGGTTCGATGGTCTATCTGTAGCCCGATGTCGCAACAGTTACTGCCGCGGACATGCTGGGTGGCCGGAACTTCACCCGGTGCACAGAGACGAACAAAGGGCTCGTCGGTGTATATTTTTTCATACAGCGCCTGGAGAGTGTCCGCATCGACGTCAGCGGCAAGGGAGGCGTACATTGTACTGAGAATTCCCCTGGAAATGGGCAGAAGGTGCGGTGTAAAGGATATGGTGACATCCTGATCGGCAAGGATTGATAGTTCCTGCTCCATTTCCGGAATATGCCGATGCCCGCCGCCGACTTTATAGGCGCGAAATCCGTCGTTGACCTCACAAAACAGGGTAGCGACGCTTGCCGAACGCCCTGCTCCCGATGTACCTGATTTGGAATCAATAATAAGGGTCTTCGGATCGATCAGGTCCTCTTGCAAAAGTGGAGCAAGACCGAGAATGACCGAGGTCGGGTAGCAACCCGGATTGGCGGTGAGGTTGGTGGCGGCGACCTGTTTGCGGTAGAGTTCCGGCAGGCCGTATACGGCATCTGCCAGCAGTTCCGGACAGGAGTGGGTCTGGTACCACTGTTCGTAGACCTTGGCATCACGGATTCTAAAATCGGCACTGAGGTCAACCACTTTTTTCCCCGCGTCAAGAAGGGGGGGCACGATTTCCATGGCAGTCTTGTGGGGGACAGCTGTGAAAAAAAAGTCAGCCTTGCTGATCAGGCTCTGAGGATCTGGATTTTCACAGACCAGGGAAACACGTTTGCGCAGACTTGGAAAAACGGAGGAAAGCGGTTTGCCGACGTATTGCCGCGAGGTGACGACCGTCAGCTCACAGTCGGGATGCGTAAAGAGAAGTCTTGCCAGTTCCACACCGGTATATCCCGATGCACCGATAATGCCGACACGCAACATATTGTTTCCTCAGATAGTTGGTAGGATCCTTTTGAGAATGATCTCAATTTAGGAATGATTAAATTAAGGGGTTGTAAGGAAATAAGTGTAACAATTTTGCGCTGAAATTTTGTTCATTTTCAAGGCGCGTAAGGAGTTGCATAGTCTCTTCTATTCTGCTTCTTACGCAACGTAGAAAATGGGCAAAAGGGTAAGCAGGATGTTACAGTTATTATTGCACAGTCCCTAACTGCAGCTTAAAATAAAAAAAAAGGGAATAACGAACCGGTCGTTATTCCCTTGTGTAACAGAGTGATGAGCCTGACTGCGGTTCGCAGTATCTCCGTGTGATTAACGTTTGGAGAACTGAAAACGGGCGCGAGCGCCACGCTGGCCATATTTTTTCCGCTCTTTGGCACGCGGATCACGGGTGAGCAACCCGGCTTTTTTCAGGGGCAGGCGAAGTTCGGGATCCATCTCCTGAAGGGCCTTGGAGATTCCATGAACCAGCGCATCCACCTGAGCGGATTTTCCGCCGCCTTTGATGGTTGCCTTGACATTGTACTTCTCTTCCGCCTCAATGACGGCAAAGGGTCGCGTCAGTTTGGTCTGAAAGAATATTCCCCCGAAATATTCCTCCGGATTCTGTTTGTTAACTTCAATGGAACCATCTCCCGGGGTCAACCAGACTCGGGCAATAGCCGTTTTTCTTTTTCCTGTTGCGTAGAATGAATCCTGGGCCATGATAATAATACTCCGCGTTAGATATCCAGTTGTTCAGGCTGCTGCGCCTGATGGGGGTGTTCTTTACCGGCATAGACTTTCAGCTTTTTCAACTGGGCCCGGCCGAGTTTATTTTTGGGAAGCATTCCTTTAACAGCGTTGCGAATCAGCTCTTCCGGAGCTTTTTCCTGCAGTTCTTTGGCCGTCTGTGATTTGATGCCGCCCATGTACCCGGTATGGCGATAGTAGGTTTTTTGCTCCCATTTGTTGCCGGTCAGGTGGATCTTGTCGGCATTAACGACAATGATAAAATCGCCGTTATCCTGAAAATTACAGAATGTCGGCTTATGCTTACCGCGCAGGTAACGGGCAATTTCCGTGGCAATACGACCTAGAACCTTGCCGTCTGCGTCGACAACGTACCATTTACGATCTATTTCACCCATCGGGGTATAATAGGTTTTCATTTTCAAGCCTCAAACCGGTTAGAAAAAACAAAAAAAATGACAAAGAAAAAAGGTTCGAACCAGGTCCGAACCTTGAAAAATTCGATGGAGCGGGAAACGAGATTCGAACTCGCGACTTCAACCTTGGCAAGGTTGCACTCTACCACTGAGTTATTCCCGCTCTGCGCAAAACATTAAATTGCAAACAGCAGAAGACTATAATAAAGAATTCTGGAGTGTGTCAATAAAAAATTGTTCATTAACAGAGAAAAGATTGGTGGAACAGATTATATCCCTGATAAGGGCGGACCGCATTTCCGGAAAGTGAGGCTGTTGTTATGGAATTGTTGCGAATTTTTCGGAAGGGGAATACAATCTGGGGATGATGGTATCGTCATGCCCTTGTCAGAT
>DRLX01000520.1 GCA_011322715.1 Desulfobulbaceae bacterium | reverse complement strand
GTTCGTGTCATGCTGTGCCAATGGTCACGAATACGGCCGCTATTGAGGATCAATGGGTAAGATATATCAGGGGTATTAACGGGCGTTTGTGCACGCACAGCTATAAAACGGGCGCGTTTGTCGAGGGTGAAAAAGCTGCCTTGATCGAAAAAACGTTTCTTACCGGTTGGGGTCGCGGCATTTACCGGCCATTGAATTGGGGCAAGGTTTTCATAGTCATGATCAAGACCTTCGAGGTCAAAATCACGGGTGCCCTTATTCTCAAAGGCTGACAGGGCGGCATGTTCCGCAAAGATTTCACCGGGAGATTTATAATCAAACCCTTCTGAAAAGCCCATATGTTTGGCGACCTCGCTGATGATCCACCAGTCCGGGCGGGCCTCTGCCGGGGACGGGAGAAAACGGCGTTGCCGGGACAGGCGGCGTTCGCTGTTGGTCACCATGCCGTCTTTTTCGCCCCAGCCCTGTGCCGGAAGGGTAATATGAGCATATTTCAGGGTATCTGTATTTCCCATAATATCAGAAACAATAACCAGATCACATTTTTCCAGAGCCTCCCGCACATAATTCGCGTCCGGCATGCTGACGGCGGGATTGGTCGCCATGATCCAGATGGCCTTTATCCGCCCCTCATGGACGGCGCGGAACATATCCATGGCTTTCAGGCCGGGTTTCGAGGCGAGATTTTCAGCCTGCCAGAAACGCCCGACTATATCATGGGAGTTCTCATCAAAGTCCATATGGGCAGCCAGCATATTGGCAAGGCCGCCGACTTCCCGGCCACCCATGGCGTTGGGCTGGCCGGTGATGGAAAAAGGCCCCATGCCGGGCCTGCCGATCCGTCCGGTGAGCAGGTGGCAATTGATAATGGCGTTAACTTTGTCGGTACCCTGAGAGGATTGATTGACCCCTTGGGAATAAACGGTGAGGACCTTCTCCGTGGACGCAAAGAGCGCAAAGAAAGCGGCGATGTCATCCTTTGACAGGCCGCAGTTTTTGGCAAGTTTTGCGGCGTCCTTCCGGGCGTCAACCAAGGCGGCCGTTAGCCCGTTGGTATGGTCATCTACAAAACCGGTATTTGTGAATCCTTTATCGGCAAGATAGGTTAGAAGGCCATTGAATAAAGTGACATCACTGCCCGGCCTCACGGCCAGATGCAGGTCGGCATCATCACAGGTCGGCGTATGCCGGGGATCGATGACCACAATTTTGGTGCCGCGCGTCTTTTTGGCTTTAAGCAGCCGTTGAAATAGGATGGGGTGGCACCAGGCCGCATTGGAGCCGACCAGAACCACAAGATCAGCCTGATCCCAATCCTCATAATTTCCCGGCACTGTGTCACTGCCAAAGGCCCGTTTATGCCCCGCGACACTGGAGGACATGCACAGCCGGGAATTGGTATCAATATTGGCGGCGCCGATGTAGCCTTTCATGAGCTTGTTGGCCACATAATAATCTTCGGTCAGCAGTTGGCCGGAGATATAAAAGCCGATAGCATCGGGGCCATATTGGTGCCTGATGTCATTCAGGCCCCGGGCCGTGGCCTGCAAGGCCTTATCCCAGCCGACTATTTTTCCCCTAATTTCAGGATGCAACAACCGGTCTTCCAGTCCGAGCGTTTCGGCGAGGGCAAGGCCTTTGGAACAGAGCTTGCCATAGTTGGCCGGATGGTCCGGATCCCCTGTGACAGAGACTGTCCCGGCCTGATCGGTGCGGGCAATGATGCCGCATCCGACGCCGCAATAGGGACAGGTGGTTTTGGTTTCTTTAACCATCCGTACCGGTTGCCTTGGATTGACGGGGGAACTCCAGATATACTTTGTCTCCCCGGATCTGGGTAAGGATCACATGGCTGCAGCCTTTATCCGCCCCAAGGGCTTCACCATTTTCCAGAGAAATATTCCAGTTATGCAAGGGACAGGAGACACTTTTGCCATGGACAATGCCCTGAGACAGGGGGCCGCCTTTATGAGGGCATTTGTCTTCGAGGGCAAAAATCGCGCCGGTTGCCGTTTTGAAAATGGCAATATCGGTGCCGCCCGTTTTTACAACACGGGAGCCGAGGTATGGGATGTCATCCAATTGTCCGATTTCAATCCAGTTCTGTGTCATCATCCTATCCTACATCTGCGAGAGGTTTAAATTCATGGGCATGGACGCTGTCTTGCGCCCGTTCGGCCCACGGGTCTTCCTGATTGCCCATTTGAGAAATATGGAAGCGTTCGATCAGTTTCTTGCGGTTCACGGGGTCGTCAACGATACGCTTCTTAATACTGTCCAACCCGACACGGTCCACCCACGGGGCGGTGCGTTCCAGATAATGACCTTCTTCCCGATAGAGCTGCATGAAGGCGGCGGCATAGTCTTTGACCTCCTGGTCGGTCTCTACCTTGCATAATAGATCGCAGGCTTTCACATGCATGCCGCCATTGCCGCCCACATGAAGCTCCCACCCGCTGTCCACGGCCACAACCCCGAAATCCTTGATGGTCGCCTCGGCGCAGTTGCGGGGACAGCCGCTGACCGCCATTTTAAACTTATGGGGCGTCCAGCTGCCCCAGGTCATTTTTTCCAGCTCTACCCCCATGCCCATGGACATCTGGGTGCCGAACCGACACCATTCCTGACCAACGCAGGTCTTCACCGTGCGCAGGGATTTGCCATAAGCATGGCCGGAGACCATACCGGCGGCGTTCAGGTCGGCCCAGACACCGGGCAGGTTTTGTTTTTCAATGCCCAGAAGGTTAATACGCTGACCGCCGGTAACTTTGACGGTGGGGATATTGAATTTATCAACCACATCTGCGATCGCCCGCAGTTCCGCGGGGTTTGTCAATCCGCCCCACATGCGGGGGATTACGCTATAGGTGCCATCCTTCTGGATATTGGCATGGACCCGTTCATTGATATAGCGGGATTGGTAATCATCCTTATATTCGCCGGGCCATGCGGCAATCAAGTAATAGTTCAGGGCGGGCCGGCATTTGGAACAGCCGTTGGGTGTTTTCCATTGCAAGGCCTGCATGACGGCGGGAATTTCCCTGAGTGTGTTGAGCAGGATCAGATGCCGTACATCATCGTGGGTGTGGTCGGTACAGCCACACATGGGGGTTGCGGTGGGGGCCTCATAGCCGTCACCAAGGGTCAGCGCCATGACCTGCTCCACCAGATGGGTGCAGGAGCCACAGCTGGCCGAGGCTTTGGTATGGGCGCGGACCTTGTCGAGGCTGGTCAGGCCCTTTTCGTTGATGGCGCTGATGATGGTGCCTTTTGATACGCCGTTACAGCCGCAAATTTCTGCCTCAAGGGGCAATGCTGTAACGGCCGCCAGGGGGTCCACGGCGGTATCTCCCATGGCAAGGGACTGACCAAAGATCAGGTGATCCCGGATGTCATCAATTTTATCCTTGTCTTTCAGGAGCTGGAAATACCATGGGCCATCGGTCACATCGCCATAGAGGACAGTGCCGATAATGCGATCATCCTTTAGCACCAGCCGTTTGTAGACACCGCGCCGGGCATCTCTGAGGACAATGTCTTCGGTGCCTTTGCCGCCGCTAAAATCTCCGGCTGAAAAAAGTTCAACCCCGGTTACTTTCAGTTTTGTGCTGGTGACGGAGCCTCTGTAGTGGCTGTTATAACCTGCCATGAACCCTGCCAGTGCCCGGCCCATTTCATAGAGCGGGGATACCAGACCGTAAACCTGTCCTCGATGTTCCGCACATTCCCCCACTGCGAAAATATCCGGGTCAGACGTTTGCAGGTGATCATTGACAACCACCCCCCGGTTACAGTCGATCCCCGCTTTTTGAGCGAGGGAAATGCTGGGCCGAATACCGACCGCCATGACAACAAGGTCAGCCGGAATGGTCGTGCCATCGGCCAGTTTTATGGCCTCTACACGGTCCTTGCCGATTAGCTCTTTGGTGTTTGCCTCTGTCAGGATAGTGATGCCCCTGCTTTCCAGATCAGATTTCAGCAGGTAGCCGGCGGCTTCGTCAAGCTGACGTTCCATCAGGGTATCGGCCAAATGAATGACCGTGACATTCATGCCATTTTGCTTTAATCCATAAGCCGCCTCCAGCCCCAGCAAGCCGCCGCCAATCACAACGGCGTTTTCATAGGTGTTTGACGCTTCAATCATTTCATCAACGTCTTTTATGTCGCGGAAGGTAACAACACCGTCCAATTCCTTTCCCGGCACCGGAATGATAAAGGGATCTGAGCCTGTCGCAATCCACAGGGTGTCATAAGGGATGATCCGGTCATTATCACTGATAATTGTTTTGTTGGGTCGATTGATGGCGGTAATTTTCTCGCCGGAAAACAGGGTGATGTCATTGTCGTCATACCAGGCCTGATCATTGATGACGATGTCGTCAAATTTTTGTTCCCCCGCCAAAACCGGAGACAACATAATTCTGTTATAGTTGACATGGGGTTCGGCACCAAAAACGGTAACGTCATACTCTTTGGGGGCAATTTTCAGAAGCTCTTCCAAAGCTCTCATCCCGGCCATGCCGTTCCCGATAATAACAAGTTTTTTCTTCATATTAATCTCTTTTACTGTTGGGCATCTTGCGCGCGGGCTACATATCATTGCCCTGCGGCACCTTCCTATCTAGCAAGCTTTATGCCAGAACGCCCAAGGTCTTGATTTTAAACAAAACTCATCATTTTCAGGGGTGATCTTGGCCTGGAGTTTCTTAATTATTGTGCAGGTGCGAATAAAAAAGATTAATTACTAGGCGCATGGCTTGTATGATTAAAATTTAGGCTAATGTAGGATTTAGCCTAAAAAACCAGCTGAATATCAAGGCCTTAGATATGTATTGTTTTTGGGTAATCCCCCCTAAAACCTTAAGCTCCATAATGAAAATACAATTTATATTGCGGCGCAACATTTCTGGCACGTTATTTGCTCCAATCTACCCCGACGTATGAATGAGCCGTCCATGACAGGTTCGTTTGGATTAGTATTTAAAGGAATGAATAATGCCTGTACCCTCTGCCCAGAAAATAAATCTCTTGTCTTTTAGGGGGAGGACCAAAACGCTCCACCTTTCGTGGATGGCCTTTTTTATCAGTTTTGTCGTATGGTTTAACCATGCGCCCTTAATGGCCATGATCAGGGAAGACCTTGGTCTGGATAAGCAACAAGTGACGGCCATTTTAATATTGAATGTAGCCCTGACAATTCCGGCGCGGGTCATCATTGGCATGTTTGTTGATCGGTTTGGCCCCCGGGCGGTTTTTTCTGCCCTGTTGTTTATGTCCAGTTTCCTGTGTTTCTTTTTTGCCTTGGCCGAAACCTTTGAGACGCTGGCCCTTGCCCGGTTCCTGATGGGCTTTGTCGGCGCCGGTTTTGTGATTGGTATTCGCCTGATTAGTGAGTGGTTCCCAGTGAAAACGGTGGGTTTGGCAGAAGGCATATATGGTGGTTGGGGGAATTTCGGTTCGGCGGCCGCCGCCCTTTCCCTGCCCACGATCGCCTTGATATTCGGCGGTGAATCGGGCTGGCGTTATGCCATTGGCTCTACGGGCGTGATTGCTCTGATTTATTCGGTTATTTTTTACATCACAGTCCGCAACACCCCCAAAGGCGCGACGTATTTCAAGCCCAAGAAAGCAGGGGCCATGGAGATCAGTACACCTCAGGATTTGATTCTTTATATCATCATGAAGGCCCCGTTGTTTTTAACGCTGGCGTTGTTAACCTGGAAACTCGGGCCAGAAAATATGAATATTCTCGGGGCGGAGCTATCCCTTTTCATCTATGGGTTTTTGTTTGTCCTCTTTCTGTATCAGGTTCATCATATTTTTAAGGTAAATGAAGAAAACTTGACGCAGGGCGTGGATGAACTGCACCGCTATAAATTCAAACAGGTGGCGATCCTTAATCTGGCTT
>DRLX01000519.1 GCA_011322715.1 Desulfobulbaceae bacterium | reverse complement strand
GGCGTCCGGGCTGTGTTTACCGATTTTTCAAGCGCTGTCCGTTCCATGATTTCAAGTCTTGCCATTCTTCAACCCGGAGATGCGACGACGCTTATGCAGTATCACAGGAAACTTGATTTTTATGTCCGTTTCCTGCTTGCCCCGCCCGAACAACCAATTGCCGAACCCTATGTCCTTAATTTTTCAGATATCATTGATAGCGAACAGTGCGGCAACAAGGCCTTTAATCTAGCTAAACTCCAAAAAGAGCTGCAGGCACCGGTACCGGGTGGTTTTGTCATCAGTACCAGTTCTTTTCATAGAGTCCTGGAGTTCAATAACCTGCGTCCATCGCTGGATGCCGTTCTGGCACAGATAGATCTTGAAAATACAACCGGCCTTGAAGAATATTCGCGTCGGCTCAGGGCCCTGGTTCTTTCAGCAACTATTCCACCGGAGGTTGTTGCAGCCGTTGAAAACGCTTACGACATGATGGAAAAACAACGGGGAGAACCGGTGTTGACTGCAGTCAGATCATCGGCGGTCAGTGAAGACAGCGAGCATTCCTTTGCCGGGCAATATCATACCGAGTTAGGTGCTACCAGGGAAACTATACTTGATGCCTATCGGAAAGTTCTGGCCTCGAAATATTCACCGGAAGCCCTTTTCTACAGGATAACTCTTGGGCTTGCCGATGAAGAGGCTTCCATGGGGGTACTGGTGCTGTCTATGGTGGATGCCGCAGTCAGTGGTATTGTATATACCAGGAGCGGTGACGAAGGTGAAGATTCACAGGACATGGAAATCCATGCAATCTACGGCCTGGGCGAAGTGCTGGTTGCCGGTAGAGCTGTCGGTGACAGGGCCCTGATTGCTCATGCCGGCAGTCAAGTTCTTCATCAAATCAAAGGGACCCAAGCCAAAAAATTGTTATTGTCTTCCGGAAAATTGGAGGAAGTCCCGTTAAGTCAGGATGAAAAAGAACGATTTTGCCTGGAACGAAGTCAACTGCATGAACTCGGGCAATGGGCAACGCGAATTGAAGACCTCTATGGGGTGGCCCAGGATATTGAATGGGCATATACCGAGGACGGCACCCTGTTTATTCTTCAGTCACGTCCCCTTCACCTGGAAAAGAAGAAAATTTCCTCTCTGGCCGACGACAAAAGAGCAGAACTTGAAAAAATGGAAGTCCTGCTCTCCGGGGGACAGAAATCATCCGGTGGTATTGCCTCCGGGCCCGTCGTTGTTGCAGGCGTTGAATCCTTTGAAGATATCCAGCCTGGTTCCGTGCTTGTTGCCGGCTCCACGCCGCCGTCACTTGTTCGACTCCTTGGAAAAATTGTGGCCGTGGTGGCCGAAAAGGGTACCATTGCCGGCCATTTTTCAACAGTATGCCGGGAGTTTAACATACCGTTGCTGATCGATATGCCGCATGCCCTGGAGATTCTCAAACCCGGTCGGATGGTAACCGTTGATGCCGATAATTTAATGGTTTATGACGGTTTTATTGAATTTGCGAACAGCCCTAAGGGAAAAAGTGCAGAAGATCATCTTCCCTATACCCGCAGGTTGAAGGCGATCATGGAGTTTATTACGCCCCTGCACATGGTTGACCCTGAGAGCAAGGATTTCCTGCCGGAACTCTGCCGCTCCCTGCATGATATTATCCGTTATACCCATGAAAGGGCAATGCAGACCATGTTTTCACTTGGTGAAAAGGGGAGCGGCCGGAGTAAAAAAAATCTGATTACGGATGTTCCCCTTGCCATTAACCTGTTGGATGTCGGTGAAGGAATCTGTCCGGGTGCCCGGGAAAAAGACAGCGTAACCATAGAAGAAATTTGTTGTCAGCCGTTCCGCGCCCTGTGGAAAGGACTGGCACATCCAGGCATAGACTGGCAGTCACACAGCCATTTTGACTGGAAAAGGTCAGATGAAATTGTTCTTTCCGGGGGATTTTTATTTGGAACGGATTCCAGCGAGTTTGCCTCCTATGCCATCATGAGCAAGGACTATCTCAACTTCAATATACGATTCGGCTATCATTTTACCCTGGTCGACACGATTTGTGGAGAGGATGCCCGTACAAATTTCTGCCTGATTCGATTTGCAGGCGGCGGCGGCGCCTGGACCGGCCGATTTCTTCGTCTTGAATTCCTGGAAATGGTCCTCTCCCGCCTTGGTTTTGAAGTGACCGTCAAGGCGGATCTGCTTGATGCAAAAATGGTGGAAGTTGAAGAAAAGGAACTCCTCAAGGTTTTGGATATGCTTGGCAGGTTACTCGGGGCAACAAAATTAATGGACATGGTCCTGCGCGAAGAAGAAGATGTACAGCGCTGCGCTGATCAGTTTTTTGATGGTCAATATACTTTTACCAAACCCATGGTCACGGAGTGATCAGGAAAGGAGTCTCCATGCAACTCTTAATTATAGACTATTCCAACAACATTCTTCTGTTTAACTATTTTTTATTCAATGTATGAATTAACCTGGATAACAAACCAGCTCGCCGGCGGCAGGGCCCCCATGTCTTATGAGGAACTTGCCTCTATAAAAGAGCAGGGAATTGATGCAATCGTCAACCTGTGCGGAGAATTTACCGATCTGCACAAAATAGAGGAAGAGGCGGGTTTTGAGGTTTATTACCTGCCCACGCCCGACGAACAGGTCCCTGCGCTGCAGGATATGGAGAAAGCGCTTGAGTGGCTTGACGAGGCTATTTATCTCGGCAGAAAGGTATTGGTCCATTGCCGGCATGGCCATGGCAGGACCGGCACCTTTATTTCCGCCTACTTGCTGCGGCGGGGACTCAGCCTGAAAAAAGCGGAAAAGCTGCTGAAAAATACCCGCGCTAATCCAACCAATTTCAGCCAGTGGAGATTGCTGCGTAAATACCATAAACAACAAGGAATATTATGTACCGTCGATCCAAGGATTGAGAATAAAAAAAGTTGTGTTGATCTCTCTTCATTTATTGATGAGTATGATGCCATCGGTTCCGAACTCGATCAGGAACTTGCTGATCTGCATGGTGCTTCCACCTGCGGGATAGAGCAAGATCGTTGCTGCCGGCAATATTTTGAACTGGGGCTTGCCGAAAGTATTCGCATCCATCAATACGTTAATCGTACCTTCAGTCATGATGATCGTGAGCATGTGCTTGAACATGCCCTGGAATGTGCTTCGGTCATTCGGACGATACGCACTCTGCATACCAATTATCCACCCCTTGTGGATAAAGATTTCACTGAAATTTATGATGCGGCCAACTCTCCCTGTCCGTTACTTGAAAGTGGCCGATGCATGGTGCCGCAACACAGACCTTTTCGATGCAGATGGGAAGAAACTGAACTGTCAACCGAGGTACGGGACAACTTTACGGCAATGCTGGAAAATCTCTCCAAGGACGTGTTTCTTGCCTTGACCGGCTCATTCCCGCCGGAGGAGGGGTTGAATTTTTCCGTGGCCGATACGGTTTCCGGACGTTTTGTCCAGGAATGTTTTGCCACCATGCTTTCGGCGCATCGAAAAACCGGGAACAATAAATGAGTGCATCCCCATGTAATGTACTGCTCCTCGGAGTCTGCGCTACCTGTATATCTGTGTTTTTACTTAGCCATCTTTGAAAAAGATAGCCTTTTTCGAGTTCATCAAACTAGAACAATGTCATTCTACCGGGAAGAACATCATTTTTATAAAACCGCACTGTCCGACCTGCAAGGCGCCTGGGCAAATCTCAGGGATGAGGTTATCACTCAGCATCCATTTGAAAATTCCGAGAGGCTACTCTTTCAAATAGATGAGGCTATGAGTTGGGAATCCGTGAACAACCTTAATCGCATGGATTCCATTATTTTACTTATTCGCAACATTGCCGTCCG
>DRLX01000518.1 GCA_011322715.1 Desulfobulbaceae bacterium | reverse complement strand
TCAAGGTGGATTTTGTCGACTATCTGGAGTTCATAGGCAAGAGCGATACGGGTTGCCTGCGGCACCTTCATGGCAAGGAAGCGGTCATAATAACCGCCGCCGTATCCGAGTCTGCCGCCCTGCCGGTCAAAAACCGATCCCGGCACAATGACCAGATCGATTATGGCGGGATCAATGGTGTTGTCCGGGATGAGCGAGGCTTTGGGTTCCGGGATTCCACAGTATCCAGGGGCGAGATCTTTTTCCGGATCCTTGATTGTAATGCCGAGCAGCCGTTTTTCCCGGACCAGGGTCAGGGGAACGGCCACGGTTTTCCCTGACTCAAGCAGTGTCGTGATAATCGGCAGGGTTTGGACTTCGCTGCGGAAAGCGACATAGATCAGCAGGGTGGCGCAGTTATTGAGCAGGGGAAGGTCAAGCAGTGTGCGACTAATGCGAAGCGATTTGTCGTGTTGCAGGGCCGGCGCCAGGGCGTCTCTTCGGGCAAGGACCTGTTTGCGTAATTTGTTATTCTCGTTCATCATGAAGTAACGTCAGGCAGCAGGGTTGAGGTAAAGAATAAAATATACCATAAGCGTGCGCATTTCCGGTTTTTTTCTTTAGGATTTCTGAAAAAAAAAGCGGTATCCATCCGGTTGGAGGATACCGCCTGTATGCAGTCGTACCGGAACATGCCGGAGACTGATCACATGGGGACAATCAGTTTGTTGGCATCCTCGTTCCAGGTGACGATCACATACCAGAGTGCCATGGCAAATCCGATCAGCAACAGGGTATACCCGTATCCCATGGCATCGGGCAGGTATATATATTTACCGAGATGACCGGCCTGTTCCAGTCCGGTGACATCAATGGAGCCGCCGGAGGAAATTGCCTCCCGGATTTCATCGACATCATAATCGATCAGACCATAGCGGGCCTGGGTGAGCAGGTTGTTGAGCGCTGCGCCCTTGACTTCAAATTCCATACCCTTGAACCAGTGCACCAGCAGGGAATTGGCGATACCGAAAAAAGGCACCACGATCCAGAGCTTGAGTTGCCCTTCGCCGACCCGCCAGAGTGTTCCCGAGCCACAGCCACCGGCCAGCATGGCCCCGAGGCCGAAGATAAAACCACCGACAACACCACCCCAGCCAAAGGTGCCGCGAACATAGTTGATCGGCGCCAAGACGGGATCGCCGCCATGGGCGATGGGAACGGAATACTTGAGAACGGCACCACCTATTGCAACAATAAAGATCGACAGGGCCACGGATTTTGCCAGGGTGCAGTCTCCGGTCATATGGGGTTCGCGAAACCCCTGGACCATGCACCAGCGTCCACGCTGCATGGCATAACCAAGCCCGGCGGCAATGAGCAGGATACCGGACAGAGAGGCGATGTAGTCAACATTACCGTCGCCGTCATAGCCGGCATAGTATTTTGCCCCATAGACCAGGGCGGCGATGGCTGCAAGGCCAAGGATCCCCTGGATGGCCCGCGGCAGTTCAATGGTCCAGGACCCGCTGGAACCCCAGGTGATATATTCCATTTCCTTGTACAGTAGCCAGAGTCCGAAAACAACACCGATGACCAGGCCAAGCCACATGGTGAACCCGTTGGCCGCCAGATTGCCGATGGCGTTGTACATGCCGCCGACATTGCAGCCACCGGCAAAGGCGGAGCCGACGCCCATGAAAATACCGGCAAGAATGGCCTTGACGACCTCACGATAGGGGGGAAAACGAAAGGCAAACTGGCCGCCTAAGCAGGCGGACAGAAAAGCTCCGCCGACAAAACCGATGCCGATGACCGATCCGGAACTGATCAGGGCCGATTTCGGGGCACTGGAATATATGCCGATCCCGTACAGGATCCAGTCGCCCCAGTTTCTGATTGCGCCGACAGCCCCCCATGGCCGCCACCAGGCCATGATGAGAATGCTGAGGAGCGCTACAATCACTCCGGTAATGTTGGCATTCCACTCGCTTTCGCAGAGTAGTTTGTAGAGCCCCTTGATTTTGCCGCCAAAGCTCACATCACTCATACTTTCTCCTCCAAAAGTGTTAAGTAATTATATGAAAATACAAAATATTATTTAGTTGTTCTTTCTGTGGAGTTTTAGTGATCGTTTTGTTCAATCCCGGTGAAGAGGGCCTGTTTTTTTTTACGCCGATCCTGCAACTTTTACCGTTACCCTCATTTCTTGTCAAGGAGATTTGGAGTTGCAAACGAAGTGAAAATCATTTTGAAGAACGATGTTTTTGTCGTTTTTTTAGCGAGTTGCGTGGATGTTTCGCGTGAGTCATCATTCATTTATTGCTTGACAGAACAGGCCCTATCCGCTATACAAAATTCTGCCGCACCCATCTACTCTGTGGGAGTTCCGCCAAGTACGGAATACGGATGCAGGTGTCAATGAAGCCGGGTCTTATTATTTTTCTTTTTTTATTATCCTATTTATAGAACAGGAGGATTACATGAGTGATCACAAAGTAGCGCCTGACGGACTGGAAGTTGTCGCAGTACTTGATGCCAAGGGTCTCAGTTGCCCGATGCCTCTGCTGCGCACCAAAAAGGAAATCGGCAAGATTAATTCCGGTGAAATCCTGCAGATAGATGGTACCGACCCCGGCTCCAGAAATGATATCCCCGGCTGGTGTGACCGTGCCGGCCACGAATACCTCGGTGAAAAGGAAGAGTCCGGATATATCAGCTTTTTCGTCAAAAAAGGTTGATGGTTCCAGGGTGAATACACTACGTTTTCAGAAGGAGAAAACCAATGGCAGGTGATCCGAATAAACTCGCAATTTTTGTAACTTCACCGCAGAACATGACCCATGTGGTCGGACTCGCTGAAGCCACCGTCAAGGCCGGTAAAAAGCCTATGATATTTTTTACCTACAAATCCATCCATCTGACCAAGGACCCGCGTTTCAAGGCATTGGCCGAACTGTGCGGCGAGGAAGATATTGCCATCTGCGCCGATAGTTATACCTGTGAGGGCTATGATTCGGCCAAGGACATTCCGGCCGGGCTGACTGCGAAACAGATGCGTACCCAGGCTTTTCACGGCGCATTACTGGATGAATGCGGCAAGTACATTGTCTTATAAGGAGTTACAAAAATGGATTCTTTAAAAGTATACATATTGATTGCCAATCGTTTCTATAATGACGGTATCCGTTCAGCGCTTGGCCTTGCCGTGGAAAATCACTATGGGTATCCGGTTATCATGAACGGTGAATTTCCCAAGATGACCGAGTATATGGCGGAAAATATCGCCTGGATAGCTGATATGGAAGGCGAAGTCCTCAGCTGCGGCGCTGATGCGCCGACCGATCTTCCCGAAGGTGTGTCGATGACCAATATTTCCCTGCAGGAACTTGGTGAAAGGATGCGGGAAGCCGACGTTATTATTCCCTATGGCCTGCTGAAGCAGACCAATGAGCCCCCGCCGGCCTGCGCCGAGTGATAAGGAGGAACGATTATGAAAATATTACAGGTATACCGTTCTGAGCCCAATGATGACGTCAAGACCCTGGTTGAGATTCTCAACCGTGATCGTGATGCAGATGAATTTAATCTCTACGATGGTGACCCGGACTACGATGTCCTGGTCGAAAAGATATTTGCCGCTGACAAGACGGTCTGCTGGTGGTAAATTACATAGAAGTGTATACAAAAAGCCCCTGCCGTTTGGCAGGGGCTTTTTTTATTGGTCTTTCATTCCTTGCCAAGGAGAAAGGTCATTATTTGGTCATGGAACCAGGGCCTGAAACTCCGAATTTTTTTGTTTTCCCGGTCGGGATG
>DRLX01000517.1 GCA_011322715.1 Desulfobulbaceae bacterium | reverse complement strand
TTCAGCAGGGCCAGGCGGGCGCCGTCCTTGGCCCGGTTGTCCTTGCGTTGAAATTTTGCCGCTTCAACCATGGCCAGCTGGATCATCTTCTGGTCGGCGGGCTTGAGGGTCTTCCACCAGAGCATGGAGGCGACATCGATGTGGGGCGAGTAGACGTGCCGAGTCAGGGTCATGTATTTCTGAATCTCATAAAACTTGTAGACCTCCATGACCCAGAGCGGGTTTTCCTGGCCGTCGATGACGCCCTGTTCCAGCTCAGTATAAATGGGCCAGGGCATGGGGGTGGGGTTGGCGCCCAGGGCCTCCCAGATGGCCTTGTGCAGCGGCGAGGCCATGACCCGGATTTTCAGGCCCTTGACATCGGCGGCCGTCTTGACCGGATGTTTGTTATTGGTCAGGTTGCGGAAACCGTTTTCCGAAAAAGCGAGTCCCTTGAATCCCACCGTTGCCAGGTCATCGAGGATTTCCCTGCCCAGCGGTCCGTCCAGTATTTGATCGGCCTGGGCCGAATCCTTGAACAGAAAGGGATAGTTGATGACACGGGTAATGGGATCGAAGGTGTCAAAGGGGCCGCCGGTAATCACGCCCATCTGGACGGTGTTCATCTGGATCTGCTGCAGGATCTCGGTCTCGTTGCCGATGGATTTGGAGTGAAAAATTTTCACCTTCCAGGCGCCGTTTGAGCGCTGTTCAAGCAGTTGCTTGAATTTTTCCGCAACAATATTCTGGGCCGATCCCGGCTTGGTCACCACGCCCAGTTTAATGGTGCGGGCGGCCATGGCCACCTGGGCCAGGGCAAACAGAAACAACACGCAACAGAGGATGGTTTTTTTCATTGGAACGCTCCTTGTGGTTATAAGAAGGGCAGGGAGGTCCTGCCATGTATACTGTCAGCACGATAACTTCCCTGCTTTTTACCTCTTCCTGATCACTTTGTCACGCAGATCAATCACATAGGCCTGGACAGGAAAATCACCCTTTTCCCAGTCGCTTGCAAAAATCACCCTGGTGCCATCGGGCGAGGGGCAGGCGTGCGATTCGGCAAGATAATTGTGATTAAATTTGATGGCATGCAGATTGCCAAGCCGCTCGATCCGGGAGCCGTCAAGCTTGACGGCAACGACCTCGTTGCGAAAGGGCCACCAGTTATTGTTGTCACGGATCTGGTAGGTCACATAAACCCAGTTTTTTCGTTTGATGCAGCGGCCCGAGGTGTGGCTCGCGTATCCTTTGTCGACCAGCACGGTTATTTTTCCGTCTGAGAGCCGCCGCTTGATGACCATGCCCTTGTATGGGTCTGACTTGCCGACCCCGACGATTACCTCGTCACCCTGTTCATCGACCTGGGTGTCAAAATGGCTGGGCAGACCGTATTGATGCTCTTCCCAGAGCACCTCGCCGGTGGCCGCGTTTCGCACCTGGATACGATCGCCGCCGCTGCCGTCAAGATCGGCGCCCATAACAATATAGCTTCCCAGGGGCGAAAGGGTACAGTTTTTCAGCGCATTCAGGCTGTCGACATTAATGTCCGCTCCCTTTGTCCTGGTGGCACCATTGACGATGAAAAGAACTTTTTTGTTATCACTTCTCCTGGTGGCGCAAATTGCCGCCCTGGTGCCGTCCCAGGTAAAATTACCCTCACCTTTGCCGAAACTGATGTCCTTATAGGCCCTCAGATCGATCAGTTCTTCGGCAACATTGTCGACCACGTCCCAGCGTCCTAGGTGCTCGTTGCCAGACCTGCCGAGATAGAACATGATCCGGGGCTCCACCATACTCCAGCGCAGCGATGTGCCGGGTTTGTCTTTCCTGGTAAAAAGAGGCTGGTAGGTTCTGCCGTCCAGCCACAGTTCAGGGTCATGCCGGTCAAGGTAGATCATGGACTGGTCCGCATTCCAGGGCTGCCGTTTGGAATAGCCGTGCCGCAGGGTATCGGTGGCCCATACCTTTCCCACCAGGTTTGGGATCGGTTCGCCGGGATTACCGACAATGCGGGTGATATTTGTAGCGAATACGGGATCGGTTACGCTGTCCAGGTAGGCGGGTTTGTCCAGGTGTGGGGCGGGCCAGTACACCTGTTCATCGGTTATAACACCGAGAAAGAAGCCCACGGTTGAGATTCCAAGAAGGAGCAGGGAAATAATCTGGGAATTCATAAGAGATTTTTCGACAGGAAGCGCGAAAATTGTATGTCGGAATACAAGATATTCGGGAAGCGGATTGTGCAATACTTGGCGGAGGGACAGGGATTCGAACCCTGGGTGGGCGTAAACCCACAACGGTTTTCGAGACCGTCCCGTTCAGCCGCTCCGGCATCCCTCCGTGGCTGGTACAGATACCTTTATTTTTTGAAGACGTCAAGATCGAGGGACGATTGGTTGACATTGGGCGAAAGCTTTTGTACCGTTTCTTTTCCAGAATAATTCAAGGAGATAGCCTATGACAAAGAGAGCAGGTTTTTTTTATAGTTGGTTGTTGCTTGTATTTCTGTTTCTACCGGCAGGGTGCGCTGGTATACATGGGCACGTGCAGGAACCGGAGGTGACGCTGGCCGACATGCAGGTGGTGGAGATGCGACCCCTTGAGGCCGTTTTTCAGATCCAGCTGCGGGTGATGAATCCCAATGATTTCGCCCTGGATATACGCGGCGTCCGCTGTGACGTCAACATAGACGGTAAGCATTTTGCCACCGGTGTCGGTGATCAGAGGAGCGAGATACCCGCTTACGGAACCGCCCTGGTGCCGGTCAGGGTCTATGCCTCCACCTTGAAGATGTTTTCT
>DRLX01000516.1 GCA_011322715.1 Desulfobulbaceae bacterium | reverse complement strand
GACAGGTAAAGTGGGGCAAAAATCTGGGTTGTCCGGCCGAAACGCAGGGCCGTCAACTCGCGGGACCGGGCAGCCATCATGGGCAGAAATTCTTCCGCCGCCGGCGAGAGAAGAGCAGCCAGATCGTCGAGCGTACAAGGTTTACCGCTGAGTGCGGTTTCGACGTCTGCGGTGGTGGTTGCGCGAATATTTTTTGAGAGCCCGGAAAAATCCTCTATATAAAAAGATGGTTGCATGGGATTTATTCTTCGATGAAGTTCAAGGGCTCACCAATTTGTCCCCTCTGCGGTGAGGATGCCCGGGCCGAGGAGGATCGTGTACCCAGCCCGGCCTCAAAGGCGGTGCGGCCGGCCTGTACTGCCTGTTTAAAGGCAGTGGCCATACGGACGGGATCACCGGCCACGGCAATGGCCGTATTGACCAGCACCGCATCGGCGCCCATCTCCATGGCCCGGGCTGCGTGGGAGGGTGCGCCGATACCGGCGTCAACCACCACCGGTACCCGTGCCTGTTCAATGATGATGGCCACTTGCAGAGCGGTTTGGATCCCCATATTGGTGCCGATTGGAGCGCCAAGGGGCATGACGGCTGCGGCTCCAGCGTCCTGCAGCCGTAGGGCAAGAATGGGATCAGCATTCATATAGGGCAGAACGATGAAGTCCTCCTTGACAAGCTGCTCGGTGGCCTGCAGGGTATCAACCGGATCAGGGAGCAGGGTACGGGGGTCCGGGGTCACTTCAAGCTTCAGCCAGCGAGTGCCGGAAGCGGCCCGGGCCAGGCGGGCCAACCGGACCGCCTCGTCGGCATTTCTGGCGCCCGAGGTATTGGGAAGAAACCGAACCTTTTCCCGGTCCAGGTGCGTCATTATGTCATCATCCGGATTTTCAAGGTCAACACGCCTGAGCGCCACAGTCACCATCTCTGATTCAGAGGCGGAAATGGCGCGCTCCATGACGGCGGACGAGGAAAATTTTCCGGTACCGACAAAGAGACGTGAGGTGAAATCCGTTCCGGCTATGGTCAGCATTTTTTTTACCCTCCTCCAACAAAACGAATCAGCTCCACCTGGTCGCCTTGGGCAAGCTTGAGGGTTGCATACTGATCACGATCGATTATTTTCTTGTTGATTTCAGCAACAACGGAATCCGCGGGCAAGGTTAAATCTTCCAGCAACCGGGCAAGGGTTGTGCCGGAGGCCACTTCCTGCGGTTGTCCGTTGCACAGTATCTGCAGCTTTTTCATGTACAGGCGGTATGGTTGGAGCGGATTGACCGCTCCATCATAAATGAGCAATGAACTATTTTTTTCATAAAAAAATTTTTTCCTTTGCAAGGCGAATCAATCATAATCGGAACATGGCGGGTTGCCAATATGAAAACAAAAAATGCTGAAAACAGGAAATACTGAAAACGGGAAACGTGGCGCAACTTTTGCCATGAAAATACTACCGATCGCCGGTGGAAGTGTTACTCGTCCTCGTTCAGATCAAGAATCAGGCGCACGACCTGGTTGGCCTGGTGGTGGGCTGCAACGCCGACCCTTGGCGCAAAAAGACCGGAACTGTCCTGGGCATCCGAGGCGCCGTCACCAACGAGAAATACCCTGTCCCTTATTTTCCGGCAGGTTATGGTATTGGCGTCGCCATATCCGGCCACCCCGGAGGCGCCGATATAACCGGTTGTCGGCAGGTGTTGCAAGGCGGTCCGCAGGGCCTTCGCCTTCATTGCCGGATCGTCGAAACATTCCACCAGCACATCGACATCCCCAAACAGTTTGGGAATATTTTTTTCGGTGAGCTTGATATCCAGGGCCGTGATACTGACAAATGGATTGACCCGGACCAGTGTTTTTTTCAGGGCAACGGTTTTTTTCATGCCGATCTGGTCGATGAAATAGTGCTGGCGGTGAATATTACTGAGCACCACCACGTCATGGTCGGCAATAATCAGCCTGCCGATACCTATTTTTGCAAGACTGAGCACCACGGCCGATCCCAGGCCGCCGATTCCCATGATGCCGACGGTGGCCTGTTTGAACCGGCGCTGTACTCCCCGGCCGTGCCTGGCTGTAAGGGTATGCTGCATATCAAGCGCCGATGGAATTTCACCGGTTTTGATCAAAGAGCAGATGTCGCCGTCCTGAAGCAGGGAATCCCTGGAGGCGGGCGCACCGTTGAGCACCAGCATATCGGCCCCGGGTTTCAGCCGGTCGGCAAGTTCTCCCAACCGCATTCCCTCTGTAAACGGGTAGTCGCGCTCGTTAACTCTCAGCATGGGTTCAGCCCACCTTATAGGTCAGGGGGGGGATGTGTTCTTCCGCCTCCACCGTACAGTTATGCAAAACACTGTGGGCCCCGATCATGGCTCGCGCGCCCAGCGTACATTTCTGCATGACCACTGCTGTTTCCAGCAGTGTGTTTCGGCCGATGGTAGAGTTGCCGGTCACCTGTACGCTTCCATTTATGATGGTGTCCCTGCCGACTTCGGTTGCCGGGTCAAGGAGAATGGTTTCCGGG
>DRLX01000515.1 GCA_011322715.1 Desulfobulbaceae bacterium | reverse complement strand
TTTTTATCGCGCAAGCGCGAATTTCATCCTTTTATCTCAGCTGTTCATCTCATTATCATGCAATTTTCCCGCTTTTAATAACGGGAAGATGTAGTCTTTCTTCGTGCGGACCCTTTTCGCCCTCGGGTCGACGCCTTGTGACGTCGCGGCCCTCTGGAAGATGGGGACTTTCGGCTATTGCCTGACCGAGACGACGCTTGATCAAAGCCGCTGTCAAAATCGACAATGCTTTCCTGACGAATTTTTTTATTCAGTCGGCGTTCAACGGCCTGTAACAGGCGGCCGTCATCTGCGGTGACAAACGTCAGCGCCTCGCCTGTCTGCTCCGCTCTGCCCGTGCGTCCGGTCCTATGGGTATAGGCCTCGACGGTATCGGGAATATCGTAATTTACCACATGGGAGATACCGGAAACATCAATACCCCGTGCAGCTATATCGGTTGCAACCAAAATATTGAATTTTCCGGCCCGAAACCCGTTCATGGCGGTTTTACGTTGCGTCTGCGACATGCTCCCCTGCAGTGATGTCGCCCGGTAGCCGGCATTTTGCAGCTGCCTTGCTAAATTCTTGGCCTTATATTTTGTTCGGGTGAAGACCAGAGTGGTTGCCATATCCTTTTCTTTGAGAATATTTTTCAACAGGGCCGTTTTGCGGTTCTGGGCAACACGAAACAGGACATGACTGATCGTCTGGGCCGGTTTTTCGTGATCAACCTGAATGGTTACATGGTCGGTGAGAATATTTTCGACAAGGTGTCGAATCTCTCCCGGCATGGTGGCCGAAAAAACCATGGACTGCCGTTTCTGCGGGACATGTTTCAATATGCGTCGGATATCGGGCAGAAACCCCTGGTCCAGCATCTGATCCGCCTCGTCGAGAATAAGTACTTCAACGGTAGAAAGGTTGATGGTCCTGCTGTTTATATGGTCGAGCAGGCGCCCGGGGCAGGCAACGACAATTTCGACGCCGCGCCGCAAGGTGTTGATTTGTCCGCTTTTGCTGACGCCTCCGTAAATGGCACAGCTCTTAAGTTTTGTTGTGCCGGCCATTTGCCGGATATTTTCATGCACCTGTTCGGCAAGCTCTCTGGTAGGGGTGAGCACCAGTGTCCGGATTTTTTTTCGCGGCCCTTGCTGCAGATTCTGTAAAGTCGGCAAAACAAATGCCGCCGTTTTTCCCGTCCCGGTCTGGGCAAGTCCTAACAGGTCTTTTCCCTTGAGCAGATGCGGCATGGCCTGCTTTTGAATGGCCGTGGGGACGGTGTAACCGCATTTGGCGATAGCCTCTGCTATGGCCGGATGAAAATCAAATTGATTAAATGTCATGTAACTCCTTAAAGTAAATCTTGAGAAATGGTGTCGCCTTCCGCCTTAGACTTCGGTTGAGTGAAGAAACGGTGATTGAAGGCCGAATTTTATTGTACCGGTCATTTACCGGATACATGCTGAATTGGTTTTCTATAATGGATATATGGTGTCCGCGAAGAGAAAGATACCTACGGAAATGGAAATCCGGTACCGCGTGTTTCCTTCTGTCGAATTGTACAATTAAAGACGTCCCGTCAGTGATTATTTATCTATATCAACCTTATTGCGCTCAATGGCCGGTCGTAGGTCGTACAATGCAACCGGTCGCGTTGCAGCTCAAGGTAAATCAACAATTAATCACAAGGTAGAGACTGAAGAAATTGCCGAAAAAAGTTCCGTTTTGCTGCTCCTTGATAAGTGATCAGCAGAAACTTTATTGGCATCCGAAAAACATGGTGGACAACCGGAACCCGATGAGTCGGGAAAGAAAGTGCTTTACTTAACTAGTAATACGAATACATAATTATACATGGTTTGTTTTCTTTTGCAACATAAAAAATAAAAATATTTACACCCTCTATCCGCACCAATTGAATATGGATATCGGCATGCCCGTTTCAGGGGCATACTCTCTCGGTATCAATCGTCATGATCCGACTAAATGTGCTGTTGTCCCATAATATTTGATTACCATCGTTTTTTTTCCTTAACTCTCCATGATAAGAGAAAGCTGCTTACAGAACTCAGGCCTGTTTTTCCGAGATGATCCATGCCACATGGTGGTAAAAATGCTTGACTCGATTATTTTCTTATGTCAATATAAATGATATGTATATCAAAAATCCTTGATCATTAACTGCCGCTCAACTTCAAAACTATCTCTTTTTATGGCCGATCCAGGTCATGTCATATGGTTTTTTCTCAGGAAAAAACTGCAACAAATCTCTTTTGCAACAGGGGGTGGAACGTGAAAAAACTGGTAATTCTTGGTGCTGGATGTGCGGGAACCATGGTCGCCAACAAGCTGCGCAAAAAGCTTGCCCAAAAGGAATGGTCCATAACCATTATTGACAAGGATGATAAACATATCTACCAGCCCGGTCTGCTCTTTATCCCCTTCGGCATTTATCATGCCGAAGATGTCATTCGCAGCCGGAGTGAATTTATTGCCAGGGGGGTTAATTTTGTTATTGATGAGGTTGTTGCCGTTGATACCGGCAAACAGGTTGTGGAAACGGCGACCGGGCAGTATGAGTATGACAAAATCATCGTCTGTACAGGTGTTTCCCTGGCCCCGGAAGAAATTCCCGGCTTGATGGAAGGCTGGCAGAAGGTGGCCTTTGATTTTTATACCCTTGAGGGTGCCGTCAACCTGAGCCGTGCCCTACGTAAGTTCAAGTCAGGTAAACTGGTGCTTAATATTGCTGAATTTCCCTTTAAATGTCCGGTAGCACCGCTTGAATTCGTCTATCTGGCCGATACCTATTTCACTGAGCGCGCCCTGCGCGATGATGTTGACATCAGACTGGTCACGCCATTGCCCGGCGCCTTTACCAAGCCAAAAGCCAGCGCCTTCTTCTCCCAGCTCATTGAGCGGAAAAATATTCATGTAACCGCAAGTTACGATCTTGCCGAGGTGGATTGTGCGAACAAGAAAATTATTTCGGCAAGTGGCGAGGAAATAGACTTTGACCTCCTGGTTTCCATCCCGCCCAATGTCGGTGCTCGTTTCCTGGTAAAATCAGGCGTTGCCATGGATGAGATCGGCTATGTAAAAACCAATAACCACACCTTGAAAGCAGAGCAGCATGAGAATATGTTCGTTCTCGGTGATACCACAACCCTGCCGACCTCCAAGGCAGGCTCGGTGGCCCATTTTTCAGCTGAAGTCATGGTGGAAAACTTCCTGCGGGAAATTGAGGGTGAACCGTTACGGGAGGATTTTGACGGCCATGCCAACTGTTTTATCGAGACCGGTTTTGATAAGGCGGCCCTGATCGATTTCAACTACGATTATGAGCCCCTGCCTGGAAAATTTCCTCTGCCCGGACTTGGTCCCTTTTCCCTGCTGGGCGAATCCAAGGCCAACCATTGGGGCAAAATGATGTTTAGATGGGTTTACTGGAACAAACTGATCAGTGGTGAAGAGCTGCCGCTGGAGGCCCAGATGTCTCTTGCCGGCAAGGTCCAGGATTAGGGAGGGGTATATGACCAATGAAGAAAAAATTCTCGCCCGCTTGGACGAGTTGACCGAAGAGGTGCGGCAGGCAAAAGAGGCCATTCGTCCCTATGTTGAGCTCAAACAGGAGATGGAACCGCTGATAAACGATATGGTCATCAGTGCCATTGATAAACTCAGCGGCCTTGACCGAAGATTTGAAGCTGAAGATGTGGTCGACATGATCGGCCAGTTGATGATTTCCAGTAAAAGTATCTCCGAGGCGCTGAAGTCATTGAACCGTTTCATGGAGTTTAAACAGGATTTTGAACCCTACTCCAAACAGATGTTCGGCGAACTTGTTGAACAGTTGCAGACGACTCTGCATGGATTTGAACCGGAGCAACTGCATGAACTATTCAAGCAGTTTGTGGTCAATCTCGGCAATATGGCCGATGGGCTAAAGATACTTGGCTCGATCATGGAGATGCGAAAAGATGCCGCCATGCTGTCCAAACCGGCATTTAATGAGGCGGTGGAACGGTTGGAATGCCTCAAGCAGCGCGGCGTGTTTGAGGCCTTTGAACAGGTGCTGGCCGTGACCGAGCGGGTCGGTGCCAAAATACAGGAGGTCAATTTTAGCGAGGCCAAACCTGTACGCGGTGTGTTCGGCATGATGTCGGCCCTGCGAAGACCGGAGGTGCAGGAAGGCCTTGGCGTGTTGATCGAACTCTCTACGGTGATGACCGCACTGAAAAAAGATCCGGCCTCGATAGGCTGCAGTACCGGCTAATCGGCCGCCTGAAGAGTTCTTGTTCGCAACAATACCGGTATGCCTTTGGTTCTCAAAGGGTCATACCGGTTTTTTTTGAGGTGATGCCAACATAAAAAAACAGTAGAGTAGAATCCGATCGATAAGCCCGCAAACATCAGGGAGCAAGGAGGCGTAAAGGTGGGAGAATCACAGGAAACAAGAGTGGAAAAGCCGGAAACCCCGTGGCATGCTCTCTCCGCCGGCGAAGCAGTACGACTGTTGCAGAGTGATATCCAATCGGGATTAAGTTCTGAAGAGGTCCGGAAACGGCAGCGGCAATTTGGTTATAATACGTTGCCGCAGGCAAAGGGGAAACCATCCTGGCAACGTTTTCTTCTCCAGTTTCACCAACCATTGATTTATATCCTTATTGGAGCGGGTATCATAACCGCCGGCTTACGGGAGTGGGTTGATTCCGGTGTCATATTCGGCGTTGTCCTGGTCAATGCGGTCATTGGTTTTATCCAGGAATCAAAAGCGGAAAAAGCCCTGGCAGCCCTGGCGGACACTATGATTGCCGAGGCCACTGTTCTGCGTCAGGGTGTAAAACAGCGTGTTGCCTCGACCAGTCTGGTGCCCGGCGACATAGTCTTGCTACAGACGGGTGATAAGGTCCCTGCTGATTTACGCCTGTTGTCGAGCAATGATCTGCAGATTGATGAATCCTCCCTTACCGGGGAGTCGGTGGCCGTTGAAAAACAGGTACGAGCCGTTGCCGAAGAGACCACGCTGCCTGAACGGATCAATATGGCCTATGGCTCATCCATGGTTACCTTCGGCCGTGGGATCGGAATCGTAACGGCAACAGGTTCGCGTACTGAAATGGGCCGGATCTCCAGGCTTATTGCCTCCGCACAGGATCTGGCCACGCCCCTGACCCGTAAGATAAACACATTCAGCCGGATTCTTCTCTATATCATCCTCCTGCTGGCCGGTATCACTGTTATAGTCGGCATTCTGCGAGGGCAGTCGCCCGTGGATATGCTCATGGCCGCCGTCGCCCTCGCCGTTGGTGCCATCCCGGAAGGACTGCCTGCCGCCGTCACCGTTACCCTGGCCATTGGTGTTTCCCGAATGGCAAAACGCAAGGCGATCATACGAAAACTTCCCGCCGTGGAAACCCTGGGCAGCACCACGGTTATCTGCTCCGATAAGACCGGCACGCTGACTGAAAATCAGATGACCGTACAGGCAATACAGGCCGGCGGCATCCATTATGAAGTCAGTGGCACCGGTTATGCGCCTTTTGGCCGTATTGTCCGGGTGGACGGAAAGGAGACGATTGTCACGCCGTCGCTTGTTCAATGTCTTCGGGCCGGGATATTATGTAACGACAGCCTGCTGATTGAACGGGAAAACGGCTGGCAGGTCCAGGGAAATCCAACCGAAGGGGCCCTGCTGGCCGCTGCGGCAAAGGCCGGCTTTGAAATCAAAACCATCCGCAGACAGTTCCCCCGCCTTGACATCATTGCCTTTGAATCCCTGCATCAATACATGGCCACGCTCCATGATATGGGTACGGACAACCCCCGCATGATTTACGTAAAAGGGGCCGTTGAACAAATTCTCGCCAAATGTTCGGCTGTTATGGACGAACATGGCAATTCAGTCCCGGTTGATAGGAATCGGATTCAACAGGATGTTGAGACCATAGCCGCAAAGGGATTGCGGGTGCTTGCCTTTGCCGGTAAAGAAATAGATAGCAAAACCAGGGAAATAACCCACGAAGATATTGCTGATGGTCTCCTGTTTTTCGGCCTGCAGGCAATGATCGATCCACCCCGGCCCGAAGCGGTGGCGGCTATCAAGGTCTGCAGAACCGCCGGTATTAAGGTCAAGATGATCACCGGTGACCATCCTGCGACTGCCGCCGCCATCGCCGAGC
>DRLX01000514.1 GCA_011322715.1 Desulfobulbaceae bacterium | reverse complement strand
TATTCCCTTGAAGTTTTTAACTCCGCGCCGCTCCATTTTTTCTGATTGGCCATGATTCAGAAAAAAATATCACCGAAATAAATCGTTCTGAAAAGAGGAAAAAGCATGGCCGGGCGGCGCAAAAAAACAACATCACCGGCGGAGATTATCTATACACCGGCATACAACGCATCGAGCCTATGCACGCGTTCATTGTTCGTTCCGGGATGACCTGAAATTCCGGTTCCGCTATGCCGGTTACAGGGCTCGGGCCAAGGTAAAGACCTCTACCCTGGCGGCACCGGCTTTTTGAAGAATTCTGCTGCACTCAACCACAGTGGATCCGGTGGTGAAGACATCATCAACGAGGAGAATAGATTTTCCGGCCACACCTCCTGAAACATTCAGGCAAAATGCGCCTTTGAGGTTTTTTCTTCGCTCTTTACCGGTTAAATCCGTCTGGGGAATGGTATCGCGTATCCTGCGCAGACCGGCAGCCGCAATCCTGTCCTTCCATCCGGGAAAGCAGGACCGGGCAAGGAGCAGGGACTGATTAAACCCCCTTTGCCGTAACCTGCGGCAATGCAGGGGAACGGGCAGGATCAAATCCGGACGGGAGAATGAGGAACAGGCGCTGGAATTTCGTGCGAGAACACCAAGGGTTGCAAGACCGGTCAGACGACGGCCGAATTTCACCTGGTGAATGAGGGTAACCAGGGGTTCCTGATATGAAAACGCGGACCGGATGAGATCAAAAGGAGATTTACCGGCAAGACAGTTGCCGCAGAGATGGTCCTCACCGGCTTCAAAGGGCATGCCGCAGCAGAGGCACAGGGGAGAGACCAGGGGAACGAGCCGGGAGACACAGTCGCTGCAGAGAAGCGGCAACCGATAACGGCCAAGTAGTGTCTCACAGGCAAGGCAACGGGCTGGAAACAGTACATCCTGTACACCGGCAAGCAGAGACATGGCCTCTCTCACTCAGGATAACCAGCACGGCCGGGGCCACAACGACCTTGCAGCCAGGTATCCGGAACCTGTCCGTCGTCAGCGGTTTTCCGGCGGCCCACTATCGCCCACAGGGCATAGCTGCCAAAGCTGATATACCCTGTGGAACATTTCAATTCGATCGCACCACAAAACCGGGCCGGATCAGCCCATGGCCGCCTGCAAATTTTCATCGAGTTTTGCCAGAAATTCCTCAGTGGTCAAAAACTTCTGTTCGCCGCCGATCAGCAGGGCCAGGTCCTTGGTCATAAAGCCCGATTCAACGGTTTCAACACAGACCTTTTCCAGAAGTTCGGCAAAACGGACGACCTCCGGCGTATCGTCAAAGGTGCCGCGATAATAGAGCCCGCGGGTCCAGGCAAAGATGGAAGCAATCGGGTTGGTGGAAGTCGCATTCCCCTTTTGATGTTCCCGATAATGGCGGGTAACCGTGCCATGGGCGGCCTCTGCCTCGACGGTTCCACCGTCCTCGGTCATCAACACCGAGGTCATCAGGCCAAGTGAACCAAATCCCTGGGCCACGATATCCGACTGGACATCCCCGTCGTAATTTTTACAGGCCCAGACAAAACCGCCTTCCCATTTAAGCGCAGAGGCAACCATATCGTCGATCAGCCGGTGCTCGTAGGTGATTCCCAACTCAGCAAAACGATCCGCAAATTCCTTGTCAAATACCTCCTGAAACAGGTCCTTGAACCGGCCGTCATATTTTTTCAAAATAGTATTTTTCGTCGACAGATAGAGCGGCCATCCGAGGTTGAGCGCATAATTCATGCAGGACCGGGCAAAACCGCGAATGGAATCATCCAGGTTATACATACCCATGGCGCAACCGCTGCCGGGGAACTCAAACACCTCATACTCGACCGGTGCGCCGCCGCCCTCCGGTTCAAAACGCATCGTCAGTTTTCCGGGGCCGGGCACCAGAAAATCCGTGGCCTTGTACTGATCACCGAAGGCATGCCGGCCGATAACGATAGGCTTCGTCCAGCCCGGCACCAATCGGGGTATATTGTTGCAGATAATCGGCTGCCTGAACACCGTGCCGCCTATAATATTACGAATGGTGCCGTTGGGAGAGGGCCACATCTTTTTCAAATCAAATTCCGTGACCCGGGCTTCATCCGGAGTGATGGTGGCGCATTTGATACCGACCCGGTATTTTTTAATGGCCTCGGCCGCCTCGACGGTTATCCGGTCGTCGGTTTCATCCCGTTTCTGAATGGAAAGATCATAGTATTTCAGATCAATATCCAGATAAGGCAGGATCAATTTTTCCTTGATAAAGGCCCAAAGGATACGTGTCATTTCATCGCCGTCAATTTCGACAACCGGATTTTTCACCTCAATCTTTGCCATATTCCTCGTTCTCCATTATTTTTTTCCGATACCGGCAATGGATTTCCCGGCCGGAGTTCTCGCTAACGACTGAAACTATCGCCTTTTTAAAAAGTTAGGCAACATAAACCATCTCTGCTCAATCGTCAACACAACTTCACGCCTCCCTCAGGACAAAAGAGATGAGTTTTTCCGGTGATTATGCTATGAAATAATGATTCATGTCGTCCTGGTACGGGGATTGTCCCTATTCGCCCTGCCCGCGGTACCGTCAAGATCATGGTGCCAAAACGGTTACGGATTTTGACCCCATGTTTTCACTATCCTCTTCATTGACAAACAATACGCCAAACCTCCGGCATCCACGCTGACTCCCATGATCCTTCTCCAACGTCTACGTTCCCTCATTTTTCTCGTCTGCCTCCCTCTGGTCACTGCAGGCGTCTGCCTGGCTGCGCTTGCCGATTTCAGAATTTCAAGTAACGATGCCGCCGGGGCCCAGATTTATCCGAGACTCTGGGCAAAAATTCTGACACGGATTGCCGGTATACGGGTCCGGGTTACCGGCATGGAAAATATTGACCCGCACGCAACCTATGTCTTTGCCGGCAACCATTGCAGCCAGCTTGACATTTACAGTTTCCAGGGATACTTCCCCCATGACTTTAGATGGATAGCAAAAAAAGAGTTGTTTAATGTTCCCATCTTCGGGGCAGCCATGCGCAAAGTCGGCTTTATCTCCATTGACCGCTCCCATGGCAGGAAGGCCCTGAAAAGTCTCAATCTGGCCGCCGAGCGCATTGGTGCCGGCAGCTCGGTGCTCATCTTTCCCGAGGGTACCCGCAGCAAAAACGGAAAACTGCACCCCTTTAAGGCCGGGGCCATATTACTGGCGATCCGATCCGGTGTCCCGGTTGTTCCCGTCGGCTTTAACAATACCTCCCGCCTGTTACCCAAGGGAAAACTCCTGCCCAAAGGAGGAGAGATAGTTATCCGTATCGGCCACCCCATTCCAACAGAAAAATACACGCCAAAAGAAAAACAGGCCCTTGCCGCAATCCTCCATGACAAGGTAGCCGAACTTCTCGACCCCATCCATCTTCCAAAAGAAGAACCACACCCATTAAAGAATGGATAAGCCGTTGCATTTTTCACCGGGCATGGCATAATAACGGATTTCAGTTATGATACGTTGACCAGTAATTGTTCCATTGAGAATGTCTGAGACTTTTTTGCAATACACCATCTTGCTTATCGTCATGGGAGGCATTCTCAAGGTTTTCTCCCTTCAACCCTTTTGATCAGGACGCATACATGCAGTTGACATCACAGTTTCGATACATCAGTCGGGATGTTGTGCCGGCCCTGTTTTTCCTGCTTTGCCTGGTGGCTCTCATGGGCCCGAACCCGGCCCTCGCCATCCAGCAGAATACCGGTTTTCTTCCCTTCAAGATCAACTCCTCCCGACCGGGCAAACTGCAGCAACAGGCGGACGAGGCCCTGGTTAAAGCGCTGAAGGCAAAAAACTTCACCATGATACCGCGCAAACAGGCACGGACCATGATCGATTATACCGGACCCTGGCCACCATCGGCGGCGGCTCTCCGCCGTGTTGCCGACAAAACCGGGTATGATTATATCGCTCTCGGCAGTCTGACCAGGGTCGGCAAGGGTATTGAAGTCGACATGATGGTTGTCGACGTGCTTAATCCGCAGGCCAAACCGGAAATTTTTCAGGAAACTACGCTCACCGGCGGCCTGGAACAGGTAACTGATAATGCGGTGGCGGACGTCCTCGGGTACTCCAATCGCTCAATCATTGTTGCCTCCGTGACCCCGTCAGGGAATAAACGCATTGATTCAGGGGCAATACTACGCAAAATCCAGACTAAACCCGGTGATTATTATGACCCGGCCGCCCTGCGCCGGGACATTAAATCGGTCTTCTCAATGGGATATTTCGACGATGTATCCGTTGATGTCACCGATACGCCCAAGGGCAAGGCCATCACCTTTATCGTCAAAGAAAAACCGCTTATCAAAAATGTGAGCTTCAGCGGTGCCGACGCCGTTTCTGAAGATGATGTCCGGGACGCGGCCAACATCGCCGCCAATACCATCGTCAACCCGGCCAAGATCAACGATGCCGTCCAACGCATCAAAGGATTATACAAATCCAAAGGCTATTTCAACACCAAGGTTGCCGCCACACTCAGCTATCCAACCAAAGACACCGCAGATGTTCATTTTCAGATCCAGGAAGGCAAAAAGATCTCCATCAAAAAAATAACCTTTGAGGGGAACAAGGCCTTTGACGATGATGAACTGGAAGACGTTATCCAGACAGGCACCTGGAACTGGCTTTCCTGGTTGACCCAGAGCGGTGTCCTGAAAATGGATGTCCTGCAACAGGATGCAGGGCGCCTGGCCGCCTTTTATCAAAATCACGGTTTTATTGAAGCCAGAGTAGGCGAGCCCAAGGTGGTGGAGAAAGACGATTCTCTTGCCGTCACCTTTCCCATTGAAGAGGGGCCCCGCTACCGGGTCGGCACCGTTGATATCAAGGGAGATCTCATTGAAGACAAGGCAAAACTGATCTCCATGCTCAAAATTCGCAAACAAAAATATCTCAACCGCAAAATCCTGCGCGACGACACCCTGAAGCTGACCGATCTCTATGCCGAGCACGGATATGCCTTTGCCGAAATTCACCCTAAAATCAAAAAATCAACCGTCGGCAGGCGGGTGGACATTACCTTAAACGTCGACAAAGGTTCACTGGTCTATTTCAACCGGGTGGAAATTCAAGGCAATACCAGAACACGAGACAACGTTATCCGCCGGGACCTGGATGTGAAAGAAGGCGGCATTTTTGACTCCAAGGCTATCAGAAGTTCAACCCAGAAGCTGCAGCGACTGGGTTTTTTCGAAGAGGTCACGGTGACGCCGCAGCCGACCATGGAAGAGGACAAGATGGACGTTATCGTCAAGGTCAAGGAAAAATCCACCGGCCAGTTCAGTATCGGCGCCGGGTATTCCTCGTCCGAATCCCTGTTGTTCATGGGTGAGATTTCCGAAGACAATCTTCTGGGGACCGGCAACAAGCTGGCGTTGTCCGTTAATTTAAGCGGCATCACCACTCGTTTTAATTTAAATTATACCAACCCGAGATTTCTGGATTCCCATGTGTCCGCCGGCCTCGACCTGTTTAACTGGCGACGGGAATATGACGATTACACCAAAGATTCCGTGGGTGGCGGTGTCCGGTTCGGCCATCCGTTCTTTGAAAAATGGTATATTTATTACGGCTACTCGATAGATAATACCACCCTCAGCGACGTTGCCGACAATGCCTCCCAGGTCATCAAAGATTCCGAAGATATCAATCTGACCAGTGCTATCCATGTCCGCTTTCTCAGGGACACTAGAAACAATCGGTTCATACCCGATTCCGGTTCCAGAAACTCGATCAGCATCCGCCATGCCGGTAGCTGGTTGGGCGGCGATGCCAACTACACCAAGCTCGAAGGTTCCAGCTCATGGTATTTTCCCATGTTCTGGAAATCAGTCTTCCATGCCAAGGGGGCCATCGGCCAGATCTTTGCCGATGACGATCAGAAACTACCCGTCTACGAGCGCTTTTATCTTGGCGGTATGAACAGTATCCGTGGTTTCCCCGCCGTCAGCATCAGTCCGCGTGATCCGGTCACCAACGAAAAAATCGGTGGTGATAAAATGTGGTATGCCAATATTGCGGTTCAGTTTCCACTGCTTGAGCAGGCCGGTCTGCACGGAGAGGTGTTCACCGATTTCGGTAATGTGTACGCCCTTGAAGACAGCTGGGATTTCGGTGATTTCAAAAAGACCGCAGGCGTTGGTTTCATGTGGATGTCTCCCATGGGCCCGATCCGTCTTGCCTGGGGATATAACCTGGATAAACAGGACGGTGAGGACAGCTCAAACTGGGACTTCACCATGGGCGGCTCCTTTTAGCCGCCGGGACGATTTTCATCCATGCAGTCGATCATAAACCGGCTGCGGGAAAAAGGGCGGCACCGGTTTGATATCACGGGTCTTGCCGGAAGCAGCGGTCGGCTGCTTGCGGCAAGGATCCGGAATCAACTGCATATACCCGTCTGCTGTCTTGTTCCCGCCGACGAACAGCTTGAGCGTCTTGCCCGCGACACGGCCCTGTTCACCGATGCCCCCATTCTCATCTATCCCAGTTTTGATATTGCGCCCTATACCGCCCTCTCGCCCGACCCGGCCACCACAGCCTCCCGCCTGTCGACGCTCTACCGACTGCAAAACAGTGACCAACCTCCGATTGTCTTCACCTCCGTCGAAGCCATCTTGCGGCGAGTTCTTCCCGGAAGGATCCTCAACGACCACTGTGAACTGATCATAAGCGGTGAGGACACGGACCGCGACCAGCTGATTTCCCTTTTGACCGCAAGTGGATATGAGGTCTGCGATATGGTCAGGCGACCCGGCGACATGGCCGTACGCGGCGGGATCGTCGACATCTTCCCGCCCGCCGCCGAGAGCACGTCTCTGCCGCTGCGCCTTGATTTTTTCGGAGACACCATTGAATCCATCCGAAGTTTTGATCCGGTGAGCCAGCGCTCTCACGAGGAACTGGAGGACGCCGTTCTTCTCCCGGCCACGGACCTTCTCTTCCCCGAAAAAATCAGTCGGCACCAATGGGTTGAATCGCTGACACGGGAACTCAAAACCTATTCCTGGCCGCAACAGGCAAAAGATGAACTGTTTGCCCGCCTATCCGCCAATATTCCCTTTCCCGGTTGTGAATTTTTTCTGCCGCTGCTCTACCTGCATACCAACAAACTTGAAACATTTTTTGATTACCTGCCCGCAGACAGTCTCCTTATCACCATTGATCCGGTTGCCTGTAATCAGTCAAGCACGTTGGTTCGGGAACGCATCACGGCAAATTACGAGGGAGCGATTGCCGAGAGCAAAGCAGCTCTTCCCCCTGAGCAACTCTTCATCTCCACCGATGAACAACGAAATTGCACGGCTCCCTTTTCACAACTCGGATTCTGCGAACTCCCGGATCCGGACAGTACCACCGACACCATGGCCCTGCACTGCGGTGACCACTCCCTGCTCGCCCAGGAAATCGAACTGCAAAGGATCAAACGGGGCCTGTTGGCACCGGTGATCGACCGGCTGACCGACTGGTCCCACAGGGGTGAAACCACCATAATTGGTTGTACCTCATCCCGGCAACGTGACCATCTCGAAGAAATCATCAGCGGCTACTCGCTGGAGACCGACCATGTACCAGTACCGATTACCGGCGAGGCCATTGACGGCAACCGGATCCACCTGGTCGAACACCCACTGAGCCACGGATTTGACCTGAAATCGGAAAAACTTCATGTCCTGGCCGCAGCCGAGTTGTTCGGTGAAAAACGACTCGGCATCAGGCGCAGAAAAGCGGGAAAACGGCATGGCCGGCCGATTCGGCTCGATACCCTTGCACCCGGCGATATCGTTGTCCACCGCGACCACGGCCTTGGCCGGTTCTCAGGCCTGGTCAACATGGAGCTTGGCGGCCGCCACAGTGATTTCATGCTGATCGAGTTTCGCGGCGGCGACAAACTCTATGTGCCGGTGGACCGGCTGCACTGGGTCAGCCGTTACCAGGGTCTCGGCGACCGGGAACCCCGACTGGACCGTCTTGGTTCAACACGCTGGCAGGCAACAAAAAAGAAGGTTACCGAGGCCGTCTGGAAGGTAGCGCAGGAGCTGCTTGATATTCATGCCCGTCGTGAGTTACGACAAGGACACCGTTTTTCTCCACCCGGCGAGCTGTACCGACAACTCGAAGAGTCTTTTCCCTATGAAGAAACCGACGGCCAGGCCCGGGCCATTGCCGACGTCCTTGGCGACATGACCGGCGAACAGCCCATGGATCGGCTGGTCTGCGGCGATGTTGGTTATGGGAAAACCGAGGTTGCCGTCCGGGCCGCCTGCAAGGCTGTTGAAGATGGATTTCAGGTTGCGATCCTGGTGCCGACGACCGTCCTTGCCGAACAGCATGCAAAGACTTTTCGAGAGCGCTTTGCGGGCTTCCCCGTCAACATCGCCTGTCTCAACCGGTTCCGTACCCAAACTCAGCAACGTACCATCAAAACCGGGCTGGAAGACGGAACCATTGATCTGGTCATCGGTACCCATCGACTGCTGTCCGGGGATATCGTCTACGGCAAACTCGGCCTGCTCATCGTTGACGAAGAGCATCGATTCGGCGTGACCCACAAGGAAAAAATCAAAAAGCTCAAAAGCAATGTCGATGTCCTGACGCTGACTGCAACACCCATCCCCAGAACCCTGCAGATGTCGCTTCTCGGTATCCGCGATCTCTCCGTTATTACCTCTCCGCCCCGACGGCGGCGACCGGTGAAGACCTTTCTGGCCCGCCGCGAGGACCTGGTCATCCGTGAGGCCATCCATCGTGAACTACAACGCGGCGGCCAACTCTTTTTCGTTCATAACCGGGTCCGTTCCATTGGTCGGGTGGCTGAGCATCTGGCCCACCTCGCCCCCGAGGCCCGTATCGGTATCGGTCACGGCCAAATGGCGCCCGCCCAGATAGAAGACGTCATGGTCCGGTTCATCAAGCACGAGATTGATGTGCTGGTCTGTACTACCATTATTGAATCAGGCCTGGATATCAGTAATGCCAACACCATAATTATCAACCGCGCCGATCATTTCGGCCTGGCCGATATCTACCAGCTTCGCGGCAGGGTCGGCCGTTGTTCCCGGCAATCCTATGCCTATCTCCTTGTCCCTTCTCTTGAAAACCTGACCGGGGACGCCAAAAAACGACTGCGGGCGCTCATGGACGCATCCGAGTTGGGCAGCGGTTTCAAGCTGGCCATGAATGACCTGCAGATCCGGGGCGGGGGCAACCTGCTTGGAGTTTCCCAGTCCGGCCACATTGCCGCAGTCGGTTATGACCTCTATCTCGACCTCCTCCAGGAAACAGTGGAGCATCTGAAGAAACGACACGAAAACGGCATGGAAGAACCAATACCCGACCCTGAAATCAACCTGAAAATTACCGCCTTTTTACCCGAGGACTATATCAGGGACACCAGTCAACGGTATCATGTCTATCGCAGGCTTTCTCTGGCAGGTAACGATGAACCGGCCGTACTTGCCGACCTGATGGATGAGATTGAAGATAGATATGGCCGTCTGCCGCCGGAGGCCCTGGAGCTATGGCGGATGATCGGCCTTAAATATCCATTGGCGCAACTTGGTATTACAAAGCTTGAACAGGGACCGGAGGCGTTGATCTACTCCTTTGCCGATTCCACGCCGCTGCAGCCGGAAACCCTGCTCAATCTGCTGAAAAAAGATAAAAAAGCCGCCAAAAAAGAGCGGCGCAAACAGAGCATGCGACTTACCCCCGACCAACGTCTTGTCGTGCCGCTGGATCCGGAAAAAGATATTTTCAAACAGATAGAGAATGTGGTAGGTTTGTTATCGAAACCTCTATGATGATTGCAGCACAACCGGAGAGAACTGCACCCGATGACCCTGGTCAGCCGACAACCCGAAAAAATAGCGCCGAATCTTCACTGGGAGGAGATCAATACCGTCCTGCTCGACATGGACGGCACCCTGCTCGATAAACACTTTGATGATTATTTCTGGGAACAATATATCCCGGAACACTACAGCCTGCTGCACGACCTCCCCGTGGAAGAAGCCAGGCGGGAACTGCTTTCCCGCTACCGGGCGGTGGAAAATACACTGGACTGGACAGATCTCGGCTACTGGTCAAACGAACTGGGCCTTGATATCCCGGAACTGAAAATGCGGATCAATCACCTGATAGGCGTTCACCCCTATGTCATAGAATTTCTGGAATTCTGTCTGGGCAGGCGCAAAAAACTCTACCTCATCACCAATGCCCATTCGAGCACCCTTTCCATCAAGCTGGAAAAGACCTCCATCGGCCCCTGGTTTGACCGCATTATCTGTGCCGAGGAAATTGGTCTTGCCAAAGAAGATGAACGGTTCTGGCATCGGCTGGAGGAGACCCTCGGGTTTGACAAGAAGAGCACCCTGCTTGCCGATGACACGGAAAAGGTGCTGGATGCTGCCGGGTCCTATGGTATAGGACATCTCATTTTTGTTGCCCGCCCGTCAAGCCGCAAACAGGTCCGTTATTCCGAGCACTATCCTTCCATTGAATTTTTCAAAGAACTGATCCCGAAAACCACGATTTAAGGGCCACGTAAAAAAATAACCGTTCCGTAACACCCGGGATTTTCATCAAATTTAAGACATAATTTTCTCTTACGCACAACGGATAATCAGATCCCATAACGCTTCATCTTGCGCCACAGGGTTGTCTTGTTGATACCCAGCCTGCGGGCGGCCTCAATTTTTTTGCCGTTGCAGGCGGCAAGTACCTCAATGATATGTTTTTTCTCCATTTCCCGGATATCTCCCGGCCCGGCTGCAGAAGAACCGGGATTACTTGTTGTCTCCCGACCGGACCTTTCCTGTCTGGGAATCAACAGGCTTTCGGGCCGCAATGTATCCGTTGTCTCAATGATCATGGCCCGTTCAATGATATTTTCCAGTTCCCGGATATTTCCGGGATAGCCATAGTCCTGGAGCATACCATAACCCTCTGTTGACACACCGCGCACCGAAGGGTTTATGTGGTGGTATTTTCGAAGAAAATGATCGGCTAACAGCCCAACATCATCCATCCGCTCCCGCAGAGGCGGGATGGTGATGGTAACCACACTGAGCCGATAGAAGAGATCCTGCCGGAAGTGGCCGGCCCGCACCTCCTCCGCCAGGTCCTGATTCGCTGCCGCCACCAGGCGGACGTTTATCCGTATCGGCCTGGGACTGCCCACCCGGTAAATCATTCGCTCCTGCAACGCCCGCAGCAGATTCACCTGAAAACGAATATCCGTTGTGCCGATTTCATCAAGAAAAAGGGTGCCCTTGTCCGCCATCTCGAAATAGCCGATCCTGGTCTTGTCCGCACCGGTAAAGGCCCCCTTTTCATGGCCGAAGAGCTCACTTTCCATGATGCCCCCGGCCACGGCGCTACAGTTGATCGGCACTAACAGGTTATCACGGCGTGGGCTCCACTGATGGATTTTTTTCACCAGCAACTCCTTGCCCACGCCGGTTTCGCCAAGAATGAGAATATTGGAATCCGTGCGGGCGGCCTTGCGCGCCATGGCCATAGTCGCCAGCATCTGCTCATTGCCGGTGATAATGGAGCTATCGCCTGCGCTCCTGTCCTCCCGCTGCCGGTAGGAAGAACACTGTTTTTCAAGCCGCTGCTCCCTGATCGCCCTGGTCAGCTTGACCAGGACATCGTCCGGATTAAAGGGCTTGGCCAGATAGTCATGCGCCCCCATCTTCATGGCCCGGACAGCGCCATCCACCGAGGCATAGCCGGTGACAATAAACACGATGGTCTCGCTGTTTATTTCCTTGACCCGGCCCAGCAGCTCCATACCGTCCATTTCCGGCATTTTCAGATCCGTGATTATAATATCGGCGCCATGTTCCATAAAATGGGCCAGTGCCCGGCGGGAGCAGGTAAAGGCCTGTACACGGTAGTCGGTGCGAAGCATACGTACGAGAATTTTTCCGGCCGTGGGGTCATCATCGACAACAATGATGCTTTTCATCTCTCCTCTCCTGTTTTTCCCACCGGCAACCGCAGCGTGAAGACCGCGCCCCCCTGTTTGCTGTTGCGGACTTCAATGGCGCCGCCATGATTTTTGATAATGCCGTAACTGATCGACAGGCCAAGGCCGGTGCCCTTGCCGGTGCCCTTGGTCGAAAAAAATGGGTCAAATATTTTCGGCAATACTTCCGGCGCAATACCAGGGCCGGAATCCTGAAAAGATATAACGACCTCCTTGCCGTTAAAACTACTGCTTACCTCAATGCGTCCTTTTTCCGGCACGGCATCGATCCCGTTTAACAGAATATTGATGAATACCTGTTCCAGTTGATGGCCGTCCACCTTGACAAGGGGCAGCCCTCTGTCTTTATTGAGGGTTGTGGTCACTCTTTTTTCCTCGCTGCGCATGCGCACCAGGGAGATGGCCTCAATCAGGCGGGTATTGATATTATCGAGGTTGAAGTTAACCTTTCTTTTTCGGGCAAAGCCGAGCAGTCCACCAATGATATGGCTGCATTTTTCAGTCTGGCCAATGATATCGTCCAGATCTTCACGAATACAGGCCGCATCAATGCGATTCTCACGAAGGTCCTTGCCGGTCAGAGAGGCCAGGGCCTTAATGTTACCAAGCGGCGTATTCAACTCATGGGCAAGCCCCGCCGCCATTTCACCGATGGAGGCCAGTTTTTCCGCCTGGGCCGCCCGGATTTCCATCTCCTTTCTCTCCTCTATATTGCGCTCCAGGCTCTCGGCCATCTGGTTGATTTCCGCTGCCAGCTGACCGATTTCATCACGGCTGGTGATTCGAATCCTGCTGCTCAGATCACGGCTGATGCGGTGGGTGCCGTCGATGACCGCACGAATGGGCAAGGTCAGGGAACGGGCAAAAAAGAGAACAGCTGCGATCATCAGGCCAAAGATGGCAACGGCTGATAGTTTTGCCTTTTTTTTCACAGCGGCAAGCGGCGCCAATACCACCTCCCGCTTGGCATCCACCACGATAACCCAGCCCCGCTTTGCATTGCCGTAAGGGGAAAAATAACGATGCACAAGAATATCGCCGTTTGTCGGGTGAAAACTGATCCCCTTGTCTGCCCGCATCCATTTTTTGGTAATAGATAGGGGGAAGTCATGAAAGACCCGAATATTAGAGCCGGTCTGGTTGCCGAATTCACAACTCTTGTCCTGGTGAAAGAGATAAATGCCGTTTCTTCTCTCATCAACCAGGTTACGCTCGACAATAAAGGCCTTGCCCAACGCCGGGGCAATCAACCGGTTAATCATCAGGCCCAGGGCCTTGCCCCAGACATTGATAATGATAATCCCGGCCCGTCGACCATCGGCAAAAAATACCGGGGTGGCAAAACGGACCATGCCGGGGCACCAGTATTCCTCCCCTTCCATCCAGCCCCGCTCCAGGTTGGAGATCCAGATTTTTCCACGATCAAGCCGGATGGTGTTTTTGAAAAAATCGCGACCGACTTTGCTGGATACGGCGTGTATATGCAGGGCCGTATCCAGAGGACCGGACCGGGGAATAATCTTCCCTTCCCGGACTTTGACCAGCACAAATCCTTTGGCATCTATGAAACGTATGGCCTGGATTGACGTCTCCAGCTGCTGAAATTCAAGAAAGCTTAACTCCAGCCGATGCAACGTTTTTTTCAGGTTGTCATTCCCATCCTTGCCGACCAGGACGTCAAGTGTTGCATGCACGTCGGGACTGGCGGCAATAGAAAGCAGATTTTTTTGGGAATGAAGAATCAAATCCTGGACCACACGCACTGATATATCCGAGAGTTCTTCAAGATGATCAGAGATATTTTTCATCAGAATGTCGCCGCCCGAACGAACCATGAGCAGGGAAAAGAGCAACAGAGACGGCACAGTGACAACCAGCATGGTCAGAAGAATTTTGGGGCCGATTTTGAGAGGCATGTTTTTTTCTGTATCCACCAAATTGATTCCAGTGCAAAATGCACCATAGCAAGTAATCCCGTTGCACGAATGGTGCAAAATGCACCACCAATGCACCGTGACAGGTTGTACCTTTACTGTCAACCTGAAAATAAATAGAATAAAATTCCGTATGCTGGCAGAGGATTGATATGAAAAACGGCAACTGGCACACCATTTGTAATCCGCATCGTGGTTGCCCTGCAAGAAGGAGGAACTTTATAACCTAAAAATGAACAAGGAGAAAACATGGGTAAGGAAAACTCGCGCAGGAGTTTTTTAAAAACAGGGCTGGCCTCCACCGGGCTGGCCCTGTTGGCAAGTTCAAAGGCAAACGCCTTTTCCCTGAAAAACCCCGGCCGTGACGCAAAAGACGCACGCTATATCGGGCAGAAGGGAAAACATTTCGTCATGGTACTGGACCTGCGTAAATGCATAGGTTGTCAGGCCTGCACTTCAGTCTGCAAGGTGGAAAACCAGGTCCCTTCCGGGCAATACCGCACCTTTGTCACCGAGACCGAAGTGGGCGTCTTTCCGCAGGTTCGCAAGGCATTTTTACCACAACTCTGCAACCACTGTGAAAACCCGGCCTGTGTGCCGGTCTGTCCCACCGGCGCCACCTTTAAACGGGAAGACGGCATCGTGGTGGTGGACAACACGGTTTGTTGGGGCTGCGGCTACTGTATCAGCGCCTGCCCCTATGACAAACGGTATTTCAACAAAAAGACCAAAACCGCAGATAAATGCAATTTCTGCGCCCAGCGAGTGGACAAGGGACTGATGCCGGCCTGCGTTGAGACCTGCATAGGCGGGGCAAGGGTCTTTGGTGATATCAATGACAAACGATCTGACGTCGCAAGGTTGCTGGCCAATTTCCCCACGACAGTGTTGAAAAAGGCGCAGGGCACCCGGCCGCAGGTCTTCTATATTAACCTGGATGACCGGGTCACGGAACTGTTCGACACCACCCAGGACCTGGACGACATGGTCAAGGTCGAGCAAGGTTTTGAACGGGAGTGGATGAAAGTGCGAAAGGAGGAAGTCAACAATGGATAGCATGCAAACTCTTATCTCCTCCATCACCATAGCCAAACCGTGGGGGATTGATATACCCAACTATTTCTGGTTCACCGGCAGCTCGGCGGCCGCCTTTATCATCTCCAGTTTTGCCCATGTCTTTGGCTGGAAAAAGTACAAACCCATTGCCGGAATCTCCCTGCTCATGGCCTTTGTCCTTTTGGTGGCGGCACCGCTTAACCTGGTTGACGATCTGCGCCAGCCCGGCAGGATCCTCAATTTTTTCATGTACGGTTGGGAGAACTTTGCCACCTCGCCCATGAAATGGGGTGTGCTTCTGCTGCTGGCCTATCCAATCCTGATTTTTTTTGAAGCCCAGGCCCTGTATCGGCCCTATTTTGTCAAAAAGGCGCAGGAAAGCGGACCGCTTGCCAAAATATTCTACCTGTTTATGACCTTCGGCAGAACAAATCTCAGCCCGGAGGCCCTGGCCCGCGATCACCGGCTCGGCTTTATCCTCGGCGCTATCGGCATCCCACTTGCCCTTGCCGTGCATGGCTACACCGGGTATATCCTCGGTGCGGTCCATGCCAATGTCATGTGGCATACCGCGCTCATGCCTATTATCTTTCTTGCCTCAGCCATGGTTTCCGGCACCGGGCTTCTATTGTTGCTGATCCCCTTTTTCCAGCGCTTTCTCTCCGAGCGCAGGAAGGTGGACACCGATATGGTCGCCACCCTGGCTACCCTGCTCTCCTGGTTCATTGTCGCCGATCTGGTTATGCGCTTTTTATGGCTCACCTTTTCCCTGACCTTTGCCGACGGCGAGAAGTATGCTCTGTACAGTTACTTCCAACTCCACTTCATGGATACCCTGCTCATTGACTACCTGCTCTGTCTGCTCATTCCGCTGATCATCGGTTTTACCCGGCTGAAGAATATTCCGGCGGTGGTCTATTTCGGTGGATTTGTGACGGCTGTGGGCGTCTGGATATTCCGCTGGAACACTGTTATCGGCGGTCAGACTATTCCTCGTACAACCCCGGGTTTTCTCCACTATCTACCCCCGGTATTCGGCCAGGACAGCATTGTCTCCGTGCTTTCCAACTGGGGCATCCTCATTGCTCTTATCTGCCTGGTGCTGCTGATCTTTCCCTGGGATGAAGAGATGATTGACTGTTATAAAGGAGCTGAACATGCAAAACAGTAGACGAAAATTCCTGCTCGGAACCGCTGCAGTCATCGGCGCAGCATCCGTTGCCGGATATAAAGATACCTTGAGCGCGGTCTCCACCCTGTCCGACAAGGGCGAGAAGGCCGACGACTCCATCTATTTTAACTCGCCCGAAGCGGAATACAGTTACCTGGACGACAACTTCGAGCCAAACGAACGCTACAAGGTCTGCGCCACAGCCTGCATCGGTTGCACCACCCAGTGTGGAGTGCGGGTCAAAATCGACCGTAAGACCGACAAGGTGGTACGGGTGCTGGGCAATCCCTACAACCTGCTCTCCACCGATCCCTGGATTCCGTACCACACCCCTGTAAAAGAGAGCTACACCCTGCTCTCCCGGAAGGGAAAATTTGAGACCTATCGCTCCAATGTCTGCGCCAGGGGCAACAGTGTTTTCTCCAAAATCTACGACGAGTTTCGGGTTCTCAAGCCTCTGAAGCGTGTCGGTAAACGTGGTGAGAACAAGTGGAAGGAAATCGAGATCGAGCAGCTCATCGAGGAGATCGTTGAGGGCGGTGATCTTTTTGGCGAGGGAGCGGTCAAAGGACTTAAAGATGTGCGAGACACAAAGACCCCCATCAATCCGGACGAACCGATTTTCGGCCCCAAATCAAATGGCCTCTGCCTGATCGGCACCACCCATGAGGGACGATTCAAGACAGTGATTCACCGGTTCCTCAAATCATTCGGCACCTCAAATTTTATGGGACATACCTCCATCTGCGGGCTGTCCATGCGGGCGGGAGAGGCTGCCTTTCTCGGTAATTTCAAGAAGTATCCCCACTTGAAACCTGATTTTGAAAATACCCGCTACCTGCTCAGCATCGGCACGCCTCCGGGTCAGGCGGGCAACCCGTTCAAGCGCCAGGGCAAGCTGCTTTGCCGGGCCAGGACCGAAGGCGACATCGAATATGCCATTGTTTCACCCATGCTCGGCAACAGCGATACCATTGCCGTGGGCGACCGCAGTTCCTGGATTCCCATCATACCCGGCACAGATCTGGCCTTTGTCATGGGTATGCTGCAGGTCATCATAAAGGAAAAGCTCTATAATGCACAATATCTGGCCATGCCCTCTTCCCAGGCCATGAAGGCCATGGGTGATGTCTCCCATACCAATGCCACCCATCTTGTCATCCAGGAAGGCAAGGAGACTGGAAAAATTCTTAAAGACACGAATGGCCCGGTGGTACTCGATGCAGCGGACAACACCTTAAAACCTGCTGCCGCCGTTACCCAGGCCGTGCTTGACTATACGGGCGAGGTCACCCTGGACGGGACAACCTATCAGGTGCAGACTGCTTTTTCAGAGCTGAAGAAAAACGCCAATGAATTTACCCTTGAGGAGTATTCGTTGGAGTGCGGAATCAACGCGACAACCATCCTCGAGGTTGCCCGGAAATTCACCTCGTTCGGCAGAAAGGCAAGCATCGACTGCCATGGCGGCACCATGCACACCACCGGCTTTTACACCGCCTATGCAGTGATGATGCTCGGGGCCATGATCGGCAACCTCAACTACAAGGGCGGCATGAGTCCTGGTGGCGGTGCTTACAAGGATTTTGTCGGCAAACGCTACAATCTCTTTGGCTATAAGGGCAAATCAAAGATCCATGCGACCCGGATCGATAAGACCCGAATGGCCTATGAAAAGACCAATGCGTTCAAAAAGAAAAAGGCCGCCGGCGAAAACCCCTATCCGGCCCGCGACACCTGGTATCCCTTTACCAACGCCCTGGAAAGCGAGGTCATCACCAACAGTGCCAAGGGATATCCCTACAAGCTCGACGTGCTGCTCTCGTTTAACTCCAACTTCATGTACGGCACCTGCGGCGGTCAGAACAATATCGAAGAGCTGATCAAGGACCCGAAGAAAGCGGTGCCTCTCTTTATTGCCGTTGATCCCTTTATCAACGAGACCTCTAAGTACGCCGATTATATTATTCCTGATTCCGTGCTCTACGAGACCTGGGGCGTGCTCCATGCCTGGGCCGGTTACCAGACCAAGCTTAACACGGTCCGCTTTCCGGTCATCAAGCCGAGGCAGGCCACCTTTTCTAATGGTGAGCCCATCGAGATGCTCAGCTTCATGATTGCGCTCGGCAAGAAACTAAACCTACCGGGTTTCGGTAAAAAGGCAATCAAGGGCAATGACGGCAGCTGGTATCCCCTGAACAAGGCCGAGGATATTTACCTTCGGGCCTTTGAAAATATTGCCATGGACGGCACCCCGGTGCCCAATGCCACGGACGAGGATATTGCCTTAAGCGGTATCGACAACTGGGTGCCCGCCCTGAAACGAATCTGCGGCGCCAACTGGCGCAAGACCGCCTATGTCATGGCCAGGGGCGGCCGCTACCAGGACGTGGAAAAGAGCTACCAGGGGGAATTCCTCTCCCGCAAATACAAAAAACCGATCCAGATTTATAATGAAAAAGTCGGCACGACCAGAAACTCGCTGACCGGCGAGCGCCACAGCGGTACGGTACGGTTCTACCCCCAGCGCACGGTCAAGGGGCACTCCTTTGCCAAGCTCTTTCCCCGGGACAGGTATCCGCTCACCGCCTTTGCCTTTAAATCAAACGTATTGAGTACACCCAATACAGCGGCCTCACTGCTGAAAGAAATCAAATATACCACCTACATCGACATAAATCCGGCAACAGCCAAACAGTTTGGCCTGCGTCATGGCGATTACGTGCAATTGATTAGCGGCAACGGTCATACCGAGGGCTACCTGCGCCTCAGAAACGGCGTCCATCCGGACACTGTGGGAGTGGAACAGGGAGATGGCCGCCGGGGTGAAGGGGCCGTGGACGTGGAGATAAACGGCCAGGTCAAACGCGGCCTGATAGCCCGGAAAACAGGTGTGTTCTACAACAAGATCGGCCTGATGGACCCTGACCGGGAACTGGCCCTGACCACCGACTTTGTCTGCGGTTCCAATGCCAGACAGGCGATACCCGTCAATATCAAAAAAATCAACCCGCCCCGCAGCAAGGCCTGAATAAGAGGGACGTTATCTTTGAACCCTTTTTTTTAATCCTCCTGCAGCGCTCAAAAAGACCTGCGATATGGCGGCGCAAGCATTGCCCGCCTTATCGCAGGTCTTGTACACGATACTCCTCCAGAATCATTCCCTCACGGCGTCCTTCAACGGTCCGCCGGCCAACCACTATCGCACTTTCTATTTTTTTCCTGATTACCACTAAAGCTCAGCTTGAATGAAATCAGGGATCCCATCGCTTTTCTTGAAAAATGAATTGACCTGAAATCAGGCATAAGCGCTGCTAAATGCAATTTGAGATTATAGCTGTAGCGATGTTATCCCTCGTTGCTGAGGAATGGTGGTAATCAAATTTTTTTTTCGACTCGATACCTTGAATTGAGCCATGTGCCCGCATATACTACTGTAGACGACAATAGTCTGTCACCTGGCCGGCGAGGAGAATGAATAAACCGGCAAATACCATTTTTCAGGCACCACACAAACCGATGAACAGGAAAATAACTGCATTACGCCATTATAAACTAACATGGATAGGGTTGGCACTGGCACTTTTGATACCTGCCATTGCCGACTGGTGCGAAACTGAACCCTTCGAGGTAGTGGTTCGTTTCCTCAAATCAGCAGAACGGTATGAACTGGATGAATTTTTCATCGGGTTCTTTATCTTCCTCTGTTTTCTGGTGGTCGATCTTTTTCGCCGACAAAAACAACAAAAAATGGAAAAGGAAATAGAACAGGAAAAGATAACAATCTATACGGCCATGCTTTCCTCGGCCCACCACATTCTCAATAATTTCCTCAACCAGATGCAGCTTGTTAAAATAACGGCCGACAATACTCCTGGCTTTGACCCAAGGGTCCTTGACCTTTATGACACGATCATGCATGACGCAGAGAAACAGATGCAGGAACTCAGCAACCTGACGGAAATAACCGAAGAGACGATAAAAGATTCAGTCAAGCCAAGATGATTCCAGCGAACCCCAGAATGACGAAAAAAAATAATTATCCCATTATACACCGGATTTTACTTTGATTAAAGGTGTGCACAGAGGAGAATAATCAATGGCCGGACATATAGGAATACTGACGGCAGGTGGGGACAGCCCCGGCTTGAATGCCGCCATCAGGGCTATCGGCAAAAGCGCTGTTTCCAGGGACGACCGGCAGAACATCCGGGTGATCGGCTTTAAAGACGGTTTTCGCGGCCTGCTTGAAAACAGAACCGTTCGCCTTGAAGGGGAAAACCTTTCCAACCTGCTCACCCTCGGCGGAACGATCCTCGGCACCAGCAGGGACAAACCCCACCGAATGCCTATCGGCGGACGGCTCATGGATATGACCGATGTCATGGTGGAAAACTATAACCGGCATCATCTTGACGCTCTGGTCTGTATCGGCGGAGGCGGCACCCAGAAAAATGCCTACCGGCTTTCCCAGAAAGGCATCAATATCATTACATTGCCCAAGACTATTGATAACGACGTGGCCTGCACCGACTACACATTCGGCTTTAATACGGCCATGGAGATTGCCACGAGCGCCATTGACCGCCTTCATTCCACCGCCCACAGCCATCACCGAATCATCGTCGTCGAGGTCATGGGCCACAACACCGGCTGGATTGC
>DRLX01000513.1 GCA_011322715.1 Desulfobulbaceae bacterium | reverse complement strand
TGGGTGATCACCTGTTTGGCTATTCCCTTAATGAAATCACAACATTCGGCATGATCATCGTCCTGGGAATCCTGGTGGATGATGCTGTGGTGGTGGGAGAATCTGTTTTTACCTCCCGTAGCGAAATAGAAGACCCTGTGCAGGGAACCATCCATGGCGTACGCCAGGTATCGACCGCCACGGTTTTTGGAAGCCTCACCACTGTGGCAGCCTTTTATCCACTTCTACTCATCGATAATGACCTGGGGAAGATCTTTGCCGGTTTTTCAGTGGTGGTCATTATTGCACTCCTTCTGTCCCTGCTTGAGAGTAAGCTTATCCTGCCGGCCCATCTGGCGGCAATCCAGGTTAACAGCGCAACTGAACCGGCCGGGAAATTTATGCCAAGGTTATGGCATGGGGTGCAATCCCATGCCAGTGCCTTTTTGTCCTTTTGCAACCAGGCACTCTATCAACCGCTGCTGGAACGGGTTTTACGTCACCGTTATACCACGCTGCTGATTTTTCTGACCATTGCCCTGTGTTCGGGTTCCATGATTTCCAACGGCTGGGTGCGAACGGTGTTCTTTCCAGACATTCCCGGACAGCTCATTTCCGTGAAACTGGAGATGGTGAGCGGCAGTCCCCTTAGTCTGACACGCACCAATATCGCGGTCATTGAACAGGCTGCCGAAGAACTGAACATGGAGGCAAAAGTGGAATTGCATGCCGACGCCCCTCCCATTGCCAAAATCATGACAGCCATGACCGGCCCGCTCAGCGCACGGATTTATGCTGAACTGCAACCGGAGAAAAAACGGCGATTGAAAACGATGGACACCCTGGCCCGATGGCGCAGCAGGGTTGGAACTCTGGAAGGTATCGAAGAACTGAGTTTCAGCGGTTCATTTGAAACCAGCGACGGATTTGTTGTTGAACTTGACGGACGTGATGAAACCGTCTTAAAAACCGCTGCTCTGCATTTGACACAATCACTTGCTGAAATAGAGGGTATAAATGAAATTCGTGATGATTATAGACAGGGCAGTCCGCAGATACGCTTGAAATTGAAAGCGGCGGCCAGGCACCTTGGTCTCAGCACGGCAGGTCTTGCCCGTCAGATCGGGGATGGTTTCGGCGGACTTGAAGTTCAGCGTACCCAGCTGGGCAGTGAAGAAGTGAAAATCTTTGTGAAGTATACGAAACAACGACGACAACACATGGAAGATTTTCTGAAAACCCGTATCCGGACTGAAAAAGGGGTATGGGTTCCTCTTTCATCCGTTGCCACCATTGCAACCGGTAACGTTCCCTCTGTGGTGCAGAGGCAAAACGGTCGCAGGGTTGTCAGCGTCCATGCTTCGCTGGATAAAAAGATCATAAGCCCGAGCGAGGCCTTTACATGGATCAGGAAAAATATACTCCCGCAGTTTACCCTGCTTTATCCGGGAGTAAATATTAAAGGGGCCGGGGAGCTTGAAGAGATTGGCGAGCTGAAAGGCGGCATGAAACGCGCCCTTGTTATGATTCTCCTGTTCATTTATGCCCTGCTTGCCGTGCCTTTGAAATCCTATTGGCAGCCGTTTGTGATCATGTCAGTCATTCCCTTTGGTTTCGTGGGTGCCGTGATCGGACATTTCATTACCGGTACCTCACTCTCCATTCTGTCGTTTTTCGGCATGATGGTGGTCATGGGCGTGGTTGTCAATGACAGTCTGGTGATGATGGTCAGATTCAATGAACTAAAGCAAAGAGGCGAAAATCTGCAGACATCATTACTACAGGCAGGGGGGAGTCGTTTCCGTGCAATTTTTCTCACCACAGTGACCACTGTTTGCGGATTGATGCCTTTACTGTTTGAAACATCAGAACAGGCACAATATCTGATACCTGCCGCTCTATCCATTGCCTGGGGAGAACTCTTTGCAACACCCGTGACGCTGATCATTGTTCCGGTACTGATTAACATCGGTGACGATTTACTCTTTTTACAAAAACGTTTGGGAAACCGATTTAAAAGGTTATACACAGGGACTAAATGCAAAACGTTTTAAAACCCTGCCTTTTTCATTCCACTTCAAAACAGAGAACTTATGTTTAGAGGCCATTTCGGTGTAGGGTTTGAAGCGAAAAACCCGGCGCCAAGGGTATCTCTCGGGACTCTATTTCCAGCCGCTCAATTTGTCGATCTGCTATGGTCCACCCTACTCCTGCTCAATGTCGAAAGTGTCCGAATTGAACCGGGCATTGCTGATTGGTTGCTGCGTTGTCAGTCACTTGCTGCTTTACCTCTTCGTCCACAGACCTGATTTATCCCTGTATCCAGGAAAATCACCTCTATTTGGAATGGGGTTGTGGAATTCACTTCCTGCGACATTGCTGCTGGAAGGATGTATTTTTCCCGCCGGTTTTCTACTATATTTACGGGCAACAAAAGCTAAAAACAGAAAAAAAATATTTGGTCTATGGGGCCTCATGCTCTTTATGGTGATTATTTATTTTGTCAATATTATTGGGACGCTGCCACCCGGTAGCAGGACTATCGTATGGGCAGGTCAACTTCAAGGGCTGTTTGTGCTGTGGGTTTACCGGGTAGACCGTGACCACATTTCGAAACAACCGGGAAAACGACAGGCAGCCCGAATTCGGGAGGAGTTCCGGTTTCTTTACCGGTGGTTATGTCCAGAGCACCCACTTGATTGACAGACTTGCGCGACGTGCTTAGCGTTTCCCTAAGCGCACGCATAGGGAGATCGTTCAAGTTCGATTGTTTTCGTTATGTATAGATCGCAATAACGATGGTCCCCGTTGTCAAAATGAAACCAGGAGAAATGCATGGAAAATTTGTCCCGAACGCCCCACCTCAAACTCCAGGAGATGTGTGATTGTTACCTGGAAACCGATTTTTCCAAACAACTGACAGCCATGGGATCATCAAAAAATACAGATCTTATGGAAGACGGCTATAAATATCTCGCCCTTGCTCTTTTGCAGGCAACCACGGAACAGGCACAGAAACTCTCTTTTGCAAAAGAAGATGGATCCATTACGGTTACCGTAACGAAAGGTAACCAGAGTATAGATTTGCCCGCACCCTCCCCGGAACTTCTTGAGGTGGCCACCGGTGTAGTTCGTGACATAACTCATCTTGAGGGAGAAAACGGAAAAAGTCCTCTCGTCCTGGGTCTGAAAAATGGACAACTTGATTTACTGGTTGAAATAAAAAAAGATGGGCTGAAAGAATACCTGACAATCACCTTCCAGCAATCAGAAGAGATGGCGGCCTCAGAAAAACCATCTGGTGCAGCCATAAATGCACCACCGGCCGATGAACCGATCCATTGGAAGTGCGGCAACTGCAACTTTACCTTCACCGCTTCGAGTCTTCCTGAACAATGTCCCGGGTGCGGCGAGAAATGTGATTTTCTCAATATTACCTGTTACACGCCTGAATGCGGCGGACCTGGAAATATTGACCCCAGACTTGCTTAAAGGACGCCGCAGGGCCAGACGGTGAGATTATTGTTGAATCCAATCCAATTATCCAACAGGCGGCGGAACAACTGCGACAATATTTTGCGCGCAAACGCACAACATTTGATCTGCCGATCACCTTTACCGGCACGGAGTTCCAACGTAGAGCATGGCAGTCCCTCCTGAACATACCCTATGGTGAAACCCGTTCCTACCTGCAACAGGCACGCGCAATAGGTAATCCAAAAGCCGTCCGGGCGGTGGGCAGGGCAAATGGACTCAATCCTATTGCCATTGTGGTTCCCTGTCATCGGGTAATAGGAAAATCCGACAAACTGACGGGTTATGCGGGTGGACTGGAGAAAATACAATTTTTACTGAACCTGGAAAGAAAAAACGCTTGAATGCCATCAACCCACAAAAACAGCACCGAAGACGATCTTTGAAGTGGCTGGTCGTTATCGCCTATCCGCTTGAAGTCAGTCTCTGTCGTTATCCGGTCTCCCCGTCGCAACCCACCTCGCATAATACGCAGAATAGCTGATTCGGTAACTTGCGGCAAGGGCAAGAACCTCCGC
>DRLX01000512.1 GCA_011322715.1 Desulfobulbaceae bacterium | reverse complement strand
GGCAACAGGTGCAGTTACCGGTGGAAACGTCAACAGCAACGGGAAAATTCGATATGACCTGCAGACCTATGGCTATAATCAAGGTGGCAGTCTTCCTTACTCAGCGATCATGGGTGATTTCCTTATGCTCAAGGGAACGATGCATCTTGCCGTTATCCGTGACCATGAAGTCATGGTGTATAAAGTACAGGATAAGGGGTTGCAGCGTATCGCCGGGATGAAAACACCCTGGACTAAACTGCTTTCCGTCTGCTGGTGGCAACCAGGTTCGGGAGCAACATATATTGGTATGACAGGTTATGACACAGACGGTCAGCAGGTCAGCTCAATTCTTCTTCAGTATCAAAACGGCTCACTTGCCGTTGTCCAGAAAGAAATACCCTATATTATTAACAGCAGTGATGTAAACGGCGATGGAAAGCCGGAAATCATGCTGGCCCAGAATTTTGATCAGGATGTTTTCTTCGGCAGAAAAACCCGGCAGTTGATCCTGGCGGGAACAACTGTAAAAACTGTAAAATACAAGGATTCCCTGCCTCCCTCATATCGAGTGACCGGGGGAACGGTTTTTCAGCAGGCAGCCGGAACCAATCGTTCAGCTGCCTATATTGTAGGTAATAAACTTCATATTGTGGAAGGTGGTCGACAGGTTTATTCAAGCGCAAAGGAAATGGGAGGCAGTCTTTCCACGGTTCGTTATGTCCAGGATCCCGGATCTATTAATCCGTTGTTTTCCAATGCCAACATAGAGATCAGACCGCTTGCCGTTGATGTGGATAATGACGGCACGCGAGAGGTGCTTGTTCCCAGTGCCGATCTATCCGTCTTCTCCACCGTCGGCGGTGCCAATTCCATAAAAAAGACATGGATTTCCGTCTTGAAGAAAACAGAGGCCGGTACCTATATGAAGGGAAAGATCGGCGGAAATTATGATCAGTATATACAGGGTATTGGGGCGACAAACGGATCTTTATATCTGCTGACGGTGAATCCGGGCGGGGTTTTCACCGAGGCCCGTGGTCAGAGCAGGTTGTTGGTTCTGCCGATGGCGGAGTAGAGAAAAAGGCAACGACTTTTTTCTTATTATGGACGAGGGGCGCATCCAGTCTGGATACGCCCCTTTTTGTTTCCGGATAAATCAATAATAAAAATGATCTGTTTCTGAAGTTCCTGTTTACCCGCAAGCGGGTATGAAGTGTCATGGAACAACAGTAGATTACACTGTTCCACCACGCATGTTGCATGGTGGAACAAGAAAAACGGGGAGTAGGAGCGGCTTCAGCCGCGAATTGTTCTTGTAGCACCACGCAACTGCGTGGTGCTACACATCATTCGTCGCTCTGCGCCATTTGTCATTTGTAGAGTAAAATCCGTGCATTGGGTTGGGGGGCGGCATAATAAGGCTGAAAATAATCGCGGCTGAAGCCGCGATTATTGATCAGATTTCAACACGGCCAGAAAGGCGCGTTGGGGAATTTCAACGTTGCCAACGGTTTTCATCCTCTTCTTGCCCGCCTTCTGTTTTTCCAACAGTTTACGTTTTCGTGAAATATCACCACCATAGCATTTTGCCGTTACATCCTTACGCAGGGCGGAAATATTTGTTCGGGCAATGATGGTGCCGCCGATGGCTGCCTGGATTGCAATTTTAAACATCTGTCTGGGGATCTCCTCTTTCAGGCGCTCGCAGGCATTTAATCCCCTTTCTCTTGCTCTGTCTCTATGGGTAAGCTGGGACAAGGCGTCGACCTGCTCACCATTGACCAGGATGTCGAGTTTTACAAGATCACTTGGACGATAGTCCAGTAGCTCATAGTCAAAGGAGCCGTATCCCTGGGTCACTGATTTCAATTTATCATAAAAGTCATAAATTACTTCGGCCAGGGGCAGTTCGCAGGTGAACTCTATCCTTCCCGGCATTGGATAGTGGTAGTTTGTATTTTCACCTCGTCGATCCATACACAGCGTCATGACGGCGCCCATGTAGCGATCCGGAATATGTATGGTTGCTTTGATAAAGGGTTCTTCAATCTGCTTGATTGAGCCGGGGTCCGGGAAATAGGTAGGATTGTCGATTTCCTTGACGGTATTGTCCTGCAGTGTAAAAATATACTTGACCGTAGGTACGGTAAGAATAAGAGAAATATCGAATTCCCGTTCCAGCCGTTCCTGTACAACCTCAAGATGAAGAAGCCCCAGAAATCCGCACCGAAACCCAAAGCCAAGGGCGGCTGAAGAATCTTTTTGAAAGGTGAGAGCGGCGTCATTGAGTTTAAGCTTTTCAAGGGCTGTTGCCAGGTCTTCATAATCATCAGTGGCAATGGGGTAGATGGAAGAAAAGACAACCTGTTGAATTTCGCGAAATCCAGGCAGCGGGGCAGGGCATGGATTCTCTTTGAGGGTAATGGTGTCACCCGGCCGGGTATCGGATACGGTCTTTACCCCGGCAATAATATACCCGACCTCGCCGGCGCTCAGTTCTTTTTTCGGGGTACGCGCAAGGTGAAACAGCCCCAGCTCTTCAACTCGGTATTCAGCGTTGTTGGACATGAAAACAATGGTGTCTCCGGTCTTTAACCTGCCGTTTATTATTCGGACCGAAATAACCGTTCCCCTGTATGGGTCATAATTGGCATCAAAGATCAGGGCTTCAAGGGGTTTTTCCGGATCACCTTCCGGGGGCGGCAATAGAGTAACGATAGATTCCAGCAACTCGGCCACACCCTCACCGGTTTTGGCGGAACATTTTCTGATGGCCGATTCGTCAAGACCGAGATCTTCTTCAATGGTTGCCGCCACCTTTTCCGGTTCGGCCGCCGGCAGGTCTATTTTGTTGATGACCGGAATAATTTCAAGGTCATTCTCCATGGCAAGATAGAGGTTGGCCAGTGTCTGCGCCTCGATGCCCTGGGCGGCATCGATTAAAAGCAGTGCTCCCTCACAGGAGGACAAGGCACGTGATACCTCATAACTGAAATCAACATGGCCGGGAGTGTCGACAAGATTCAATGTGTAGGTCTTACCATCTGCTGCGGTATACGGTAGACAGATAGTCTGGCTCTTTATGGTAATGCCGCGTTCACGTTCGATTTCCATATTGTCCAGGAGCTGATTTTTAAATTCACGATCAGTAACCATGTCACAGTGTTGGATCATTCGATCAGCCAGAGTTGATTTTCCATGATCTATATGTGCTATTATACTGAAATTTCGTATTTTTGTTATGTTGTTGCTCATGGCGCTCTCTGAAAAAAATTATTGTACATTGATTAGCAGGCAACATACCTTGCTCCATTGAACCAGGCAACATCTATTGCAGGAATCAAAATATCATTTGGGCTGAAATAGTCCATGGGGTACTGGTGTTCCGGGGGATTTTTTTTACTGCGAAGCAGAGTAGGTGTTGTGGTTGTTACCTGCCGATCTCATCCCGGTACGATTTTTTTGGAATAATTAATCGGGTAAAAATAAGCGCGGAAGAGGGGGGAGAGTGTCGGTATTTACGTGAAAAAAAAGATTGCTTGGGGTATAGTAACCATTTATACCCTGTATGTGAGGAATACTCCATGCAGGGTACTCTTTTTTTTATGGCGTTGTGAAAACTTCGATCTGCTGCGTTGTGTGGCTTGGGGAGATCCTTAAACATACTCCATGTATAGTTAAGGCCTGCCCTCAGTAGCGCTACTCCTCGGAGTCACCCCCTTCTCGGGGTGCCAACCTGTATATCTGCGTTTTTACTTGGCCTGCTTTGCAAATTGTTCGGACTTTTTACGAGTTCATCTTTTTTGAGAAAAACACATGCCGAAAAAAAAGAAGTCCGTCAAAAAGAAAACAAAATTTCCATCCCAAAAGGATCAACCACAAGAACAGATGATTCATCCTCTGGTGGTTTTATCTGATGATGAAAATCTGCCTGCGATTT
>DRLX01000511.1 GCA_011322715.1 Desulfobulbaceae bacterium | reverse complement strand
ATTTTTGTACAACAGATCCAGGCGATGCCCGAATACATTCATGGGTTTGCCCTTTAAGGAAAAGACAGCCTGGGTCATGGGGTCGCGGGAAGAAACAATGGATCCGGCGGCAGACTGGCCCTCGGTGATGAAGACCATGTTTTCTCTGTCTTGCCGTGAAGGTTTTTTACGTGACGGATGGTACTTGCAGTCTTTGAGTTGTGGTATTTTAAAGGCGACCTTCTTGGCCTTTGCCTTGGCCTCCTTGCGTACGGACTGCAGTTCCTTGCGAACGCGTTCATTGCGCTGTACCTTGTCCATAAGGACATCCGCTGTTTCCGGATACTTATAGAGATGGGTGGCAACGGCTTCACGTACTGCATTAACTATCCATGCACGAATCTCTGTATTTCCAAGTTTATTCTTTGTCTGCGATTCAAAAACAGGTTCCTGCACCTTGACGGCCAGGGTACCGACAATACCGTCGCGCACGTCCTTGCCGGTAAATTTTTTCCCGGAAAACTCATTAACGCCTTTGAGGATACCTTCGCGAAAGGCGGAAAGGTGGGTGCCGCCTTCAGACGTATAGGTTCCGTTGACAAAGGAAAAATAGGTGTCGGAATAATCATCGGTATGGGTAAAGGCAAATTCCAGCGCCTTTTCAGCGTTATGAATAGGCAAGTACAACCCCTTACCGTCAAGTTCGCGGGCCAGCAGGTCAAGTAATCCATTTTCAGAATAATACCTTGTATCAGCAAGATAGAGACTCAACCCGGCATTAAGATAGGCATAGCGCCATAAGCGCTGATCAACATATTCAGGATCAAAGGCGAATCCGGGAAAGAGTTCTTTGTCGGGGAGAAACTCGATCAGGGTACCGTTTTTCTCATCGGTCTCCCCTTCTTCCTCGCTGATCAGGCTGCCGTACTCAAAAACAGCTTTTTTAAATACTCCTTCACGAAAGGCGCAGACAACAAAATGTTCGGATAGTGCATTCACAGCCTTGGTGCCGACGCCGTTTAAGCCGACGGAAAACTGAAATACATCGGTATTGTATTTAGCGCCGGTATTGATGACGGAAACACATTCCACCACCTTGCCCAGCGGAATACCCCGGCCGTAATCCCTGACCCGGCAATGACCATCCTCGGAAAGCGCAATATCAACCCGTTTGCCGAAGCCCATGATAAATTCATCAACGGCATTATCAATGACCTCTTTGAGGAGAATATAGATGCCGTCATCGGGATGGGAACCATTGCCCAGACGACCAATATACATACCGGGCCGCTTACGGATATGTTCAAGCGAGCTCAGTGTCTTTATTTTTGATTCGTCGTATTGATGTGCACTGGTCATAAATCTGCGGGGCCCCTGATCGTACAATTCACATGGTGTGCGAGAAATATTCTATCTTACCTGCAGGTGCTTGTGAAGTCAATGACACCGATACCATTGGTTCATGTCGTGGTAAGGAATAATTTGTATTTGGTTTGTGATTACAAAAGGTTATTACAGCTCCCCTGGGCCTGTTAACGCCCCGGACGATCTATTGTCCGTTCGAGTCGACCCTGTCTGCCGTAGGGGGAAAGAGGAAAAAATCACTCCATCATATGGATACGTTCACAATCCGGACATATCCAGGTCGGACCGTTACTGATTCCCCATTTATTTTCACTGAAACACTCCGGACAGATCTCAAAACCACAGACACAGCGCCAGCAAAAAGGCTTTTCCTGCCTGCAGCAGTGGCAACGATAGTTTTTCCCTCGTCTGCGGCGTTTTCTTGTTGTGTGTTGTCCACCCATGATCTTTCAGCCTTTTTCCTTTTCAACCGGTTGCATTTCATGATGAACTCGTAAAAAGTCCAGACAATGCTTAAAAATGGTTAAGTAAAAACACAGATATACAGGTAAGCGGAGCGGAGACTCCGAGGAGTAGTGTTCCGGGGCGAGTCTCAACCATACAGGCAGTATGTTGTGAATCGCCCCGGGACAGGACGCCATAGATCGAAGTTTTTACGACGCCATCAGTTCCTGGTTCAGCCAGTCCAGATAAGATGCATTGCCGGCCATCACCGGTGTCGCTAAAATTTCAGGCACCTCATAGGGATGGAGATCTGCAATGGCTTTTTCAAGAGCGGGGAACAGATCAGCCCTTGTTTTCATCAGGCAGAGATATTCATGGCTGCCGTCTATTTTGCCCTGCCAGTGATACATGGAATCGCATGCAAGTATCTGTATGCAGGCAACAAGACGTTGTTCGAGAAGCCTTCGCGCCAATATCCCGGCATTGTCTTTGCTGTCTATGGTTGTTGCCACCTGAATGAAATCACCCATCAAGTATTGCTCCGTCTGAAATATTTCTTCTTCTGAAATTTTTTCCCTCTGAAAAAAATACGTTATGCGCCCCTTAGGGACTGTAAGGAAATAAGTGTAACAATTTTGCGCTGAAATTTTGTTCATTTTCAAGGCGCGTAAGGAGTTGCATAGTCTCTTCTATTCAGCTCTTTACGCAACGTAGAAAATGGGCAAAAGGGCAAGCAGGATGTT
>DRLX01000510.1 GCA_011322715.1 Desulfobulbaceae bacterium | reverse complement strand
TGCGCAATATTCCTCACTGCTGCCTCCCGTAGGAGTCTGGCCCGTGTTTCAGTGCCAGTGTGACGGATCATCCTCTCAGACCCGTTAACCATCGTTGCCTTGGTAGGCCGTTACCCCACCAACAAGCTAATGGTACGCAGACCCCTCCAAATGCGATAGCTTAAATCAGAGGCCATCTTTCCTGATTACTCTTATAAGCAATCAGCGTATCCGGTATTAGTCCCCCTTTCGAAGGGTTATCCCAGACATCAGGGCAGGTTATCTACGCGTTACTCACCCGTGCGCCACTTTACTCGCTTCCCGAAGGAAACTTTCTCGTTCGACTTGCATGTGTTAAGCACGCCGCCAGCGTTCGTTCTGAGCCAGGATCAAACTCTCCAGTTTATATCCTGACCAATCACAATCGATTGGACTTACTTTACTACTCTTAAAAACCAAATTACTTAACTTGGCCCGCTCTATTTACTGTTCAGTTTTCAAAGATCAAAAAAAGCAGGTGAACCTATGTTCATCGCCTTAAAATTATTCATAATAATGACAAATATTATGATAAACTATTTTTGAAAATAGGTCAAGATTTTTTCTAAAATAGTCTGTTGCTCAATTAAAATTTCCCGTGGGCAACGGGCGAAGAAAATACAGTATCGAAGAAACGAAGTCAATGGGTTTTTTCTATTTCAGTCGCTTTTTTTTCAATTGGAAAATGAATTCGATGCCATTCAATTTCCTTTTCCCATTGCTTTGCTCCCTCATGATGGCGTAATATACGTAGAGGAAGGTTCGTGGAGGAAGATTCCCGGTCTGGAAGATTCTTGTTATCTTATTCAATAGCGGCAATGGATTTTTTACTCTCTATGCTTTCCTTTATAATTTCTTTATTTATTAATTTAGCAAAGATTCCCTCCGACATTTTAAATAAACAACCTGATAAATCATGGGGAAAAAATTGACACAAACCGGAAAGCCGGAACCGAATCTTCAGGAATTGCTTCGTAAACTACCGAAGATTGATGACTGTCTTGCCGCTCTTACTTCAGAGAAAAATCTTCATTCAATCCCCCAAGGCGGTATAAAATCAAGTGTGCGCAATTTTATCGATATACAGCGACAACGTATATTCAACCATGAGCTGGTTGATGAAAAGGCATTAAACCTTTCTCAGATGCTTCCCGCGATGATTGATCACATCCTTAAAAAGGATAAAGTGCAATTCAGGCGCGTGATTAATGCAACCGGAGTGATAGTCCATACCAATCTTGGTCGCTCGCTTCTTCCCGCTGAAACAATGGATGCAATCCATGAGGCCGGCTCGCGGTATTCCAACCTTGAATTTGATCTTGAAACCGGGCAGCGGGGTAGTCGCTATGCGCATGTCGAAGCTCTCTTATGCGAACTCACCGGAGCGGAGGCCGGACTTGTCGTCAATAATAATGCCGCCGCTGTTCTTATAGTTCTTGAAACCCTTGCCAAGGATAGAGAGGTCATTGTTTCAAGAGGGCAACTTGTGGAAATCGGCGGATCTTTTCGTATTCCCGATGTGATGCGGAGAAGCGGCGCTACTCTTGTCGAAGTCGGCGCGACCAACCGGACGCATCTGCGCGATTACCGGACCGCAATCAGTGATGAAACCGGGTTGCTTCTCAAGGTGCATTGCAGCAATTATCGAATTATCGGCTTTACCAAAGAGGTCGAGAATAAAGAATTGGTCTCCCTCGGTAGGCAACAGGGAATCCCTGTTGCCGAGGATCTTGGTTCCGGCTGCCTTGTTGATCTCAGTCGTTATGGACTCAGGAAAGAACCGACCGTCCAGGAAGTTATCGCATCCGGTGTCGATGTGGTGACCTTCAGCGGCGATAAATTACTCGGTGGGCCCCAGGCAGGGATTATTGTCGGCAGGAAGACAATAATCGAAAAAATTAAAAGAAATCCACTCAACAGGGCCCTTCGCATTGATAAATTTACCCTGTCCGGCCTTGAATCCATCCTCCGGCTGTATCGTGATGAGCAGACCGCGTTGGCAACAATTCCAACCCTTGCCATGATTTCCGCGCCCATTGAGGTTGTAGATAAAAGGGCCCGGCGTTTGTTACGGCTTCTGCGAAGAGATTTGAAAAGTCATTGTACGTTTTCCGTAATAGACGCAGCTTCCCGCGTCGGAGGTGGGGCAATGCCGGAACAAAATCTGCCCAGTCGCGCTGTTACCGTAGCGCCGCACCATCTGGCCGTCAATCGACTGGAACATGCCTTGCGCAGCCGGGATATTCCTGTCATCGGCCGCATTGAAACGGATCGTCTGCTTTTGGATATGCGAACTGTTGCCGATGATGAAATTTCACTTCTTCACAAGACCCTGCTGGGTATTTTTTCCTGAGCGCATAATTTAATGTACGTCGATCAGTCGCAACGTCTAACCGTGAAGGATTGTTCGCTGCTTGCTCCTGTTTTTGAGCAGGTCGTCAGGCGATTATTCCCTGTGCCGGCAGCGGTTCGACTCTGGTACAAAGGAAATAAAGAATCTTTTATCTCCGTCGGCACTGAAGTTCCCGACCGGCTTCGTCAATCTATTGTTGAATCAGAGAAATCTACGGCTCCAGGCTTTATTGACGGCATTCTCCTTTGTCCCGTTTCGCTCGCCGATGACCAACGGGCTGTTTTTGTATTTTTTGATACGGACCCGGCCCTGTTGAAAAGATTTTCTTCCGATTGGCTGTATGCCTTTCAGGAGACTGTCGGGGAACATCTTTCAATGGTTCGGCAGATTTATCTTGATCCGGAGACGGGCTTGTACAACACTCGCGCCATGGAACAGCTTGTACGCGAAGTGTCTGATGAACAGGACCGGTTTGCGCTGTATCTGATCAGCGTTCATTTTATTCGTCGATCACATAGGGGAATTTCCAGGAAAATACAATATCTTTCCCGATTGCTTTGTGCAACGGATAACAGGGGGGTGTTTTTTTTAGGGCAGGGCCTGTTCGGCCTGGTCGTTGAACGTGATGGTCAAAAGCAACGTCGAATGTATGCCCACCGGTTGCAGAAATATCTCCGGCAAAAAGGTGTACAAAAGGTACATATAGCCTTTTCGTCTCTACTAAGAGAGAAAAGAAATTCTCTGCAGGCGGATCTTTTCCAGGCGCTTGCTGTAGCGGAGCGGAGAGGACCTTTTGGTCTTTGTGATACGGATGTATTACGAAAGGATGCCCCTCACCCGTTTTCTTTGCCGGACAAAAAGCCATTACGCGAATTAAGGGCCCTGTGGCGTGGAAAGGATTTTTTCACTCTTGCCCTGTTTTCCCGCGATGCACATGATACGACTGCAGACGCTTTATCAACGTTGATAACACCCCTGCTCTCAAGGCAACAGCATTGTGTTGCCTGTGGAAATGATGAGGTTTTTGTTTTTTCCACCGGTTCATTGTCGTCGTATCATGTAAGTCGGTTCAAGGAAATGGCGGCAGCCGTCTCTTCGTCCGGCGGTGATGTCGTTTCCGTAGGGTTCAGTCGCTATCCCTGTTTGAAATTCACCAAAACCGATACCATCAGAAATTGTCGCAAGGCTCTGATGCACGCGTCCTTTTATGATGCAGGAAGCGTTGTTGCCTTTGATCATCTCAGTCTCAATGTCAGTGGTGATTATTCTTTTGATGAGGGGGACTTTCGCCGGGCCGTTCGGGAATACTCATTGGGCCTGCAATTGTATCCGAGAGAAAAAAACCTGCTGAACAGCCTGGGGGTTGCTCTGATGGAAATGAATCGAGTTCACGATGCCATTACATCCTTTACGCAGGTTCTTGCCAAAGAACCTGATAATCATATGGCCCTGGTGAATTTAGGATATGCCTACCTTCGACAGGGAAAGGATCGGCCGGCCCTGGAGCATTTTGAGAAGGCTCTGTCCGTACACTATCATTTAAGCATGACCGGCACGGATATTTATCGTCAATTAGGTCGTCTTTACTGCCGGATGGAGCGGTTTCAGGAGGCGTTGACCGTGCTCGACAGATGGCGACAGGCACAGGACGATGATGGGAAATTACTTTTATACAGGCTCTTCGGGCAAGCATATGCCGGGACCGGAGAAACGTTCAAGGCCATGCAGTCTTTGCAGGGTGCCCTGCGCCTGCACCCCCATGATGTTGAAAGCATGAGCATGCTTGGTTTACTCTACGTTGAGCAGAGAGAAGGCGATGGGGCAGGTTTTTTGCTTTTGGAAAAAGCATTGTCCCTTGACGAAAACGACTGTGACTCCTGGTATCGTTACGCAAAGGCTCTCTTGTTTGTTGGTCGGGAAAAGGAAGCACTGTCCGCTGTGGGAAGAAGTTTGCGTATTTCCCGTACCCATGCAAAGGCAATGATAGTACAGGCCAGAATCCTTGATGCTTTGGCAAAGAAAAAACAGGCCGGGAAGGTGCTGGACCGACTCTTGAAGAGGAAAGATCTGCTTCTTTCTGAAAGAAGGGAAACAGAGCTCTTGCTGAGGAAATTCAGTGAAGTTGCGTAAAATTTTTCGTATTTTTTATATTTTCGTAATTTTTTATAAATAACAGGTGAGCAATGAGTAATCATCGGCGATTTTCCCTGAACCGGGAAACCCGGTTTTGTCTTGATAATATGAGCCAGGGCGACTCCTGGCGCATGTTTCGAATTATTTCCGAGTTTGTGGAGGGATTTGATACCCTGTCTGCGATTAAACGTCCCTCGGTGACCATATATGGTTCCGCACGAACAGCGGAAGACCATCCTGATTATCAAAAGGCAAGGGAAATAGCCCGCACGCTTGCCGAACTTGGGTATGGCATCGTTACCGGAGGAGGGCCGGGAATTATGGAGGCTGCCAACAGGGGAGCCAGTGAGGCGGACGGCTTGTCGATCGGTCTCAATATTGATCTTCCCCATGAACAGGAAGGAAATGCTTATGTCAATCTCCCGCTTGATTTCAGGTATTTTTTTGTGCGCAAGGTCATGTTCATGAAGTATTCCATGGCCTTTGTCTGCATGCCGGGAGGACTGGGGTCTCTTGATGAGCTTTTTGAATCCCTGACCTTGATCCAGACAAGGAAAATCAAACCCTTCCCTATTATTCTGGTCGGCTCTTCCTATTGGGGTGGTCTGGTTGACTGGATCAAAGAACAGATGCTGGGGACGGGGAAAATCGCCGAAGAGGATTTACTCCTTTTTGAAGTCTTTGACGATGTAGATGATATAATACAATTTATACGTAAGATTGTAGTTTTTTAGCGTTATATGGTGGACTCGGTTATTTTTATCGGCACGGGTAACTTTTTTCTCCAGGGAGTAGAGTAATGGCACAGATAGATGCGTTTTTTAAATTGATGAACGACGAAGGGGCCTCGGATCTTCATATGATGGCCGGCCAGCAGCCCGTACTTCGTATCCGTGGCGATATGGAAAGGGTGAAGTTCAAGACTATGGATAACGAAACCTTGAAAAATATACTCTATGAGATCTGCCCGGAGGATAAGATCAAGGTTTTTGAGGAAACAGGTGACATGGACTTTGCTTACGAGATTCCCGGACTGGCCCGTTACCGCTGTAATTTCTTTCAGCAAAAGTATGGTATCGGCGCGGTTTTTCGTGAGATTCCAAGTGATATTCTTACCTGTGAGCAGTTGGGACTTCCCAAGGTTATTGCCAAGCTTGCCAGTCTGCCCAAAGGGCTTGTTCTTGTCACAGGCCCTACCGGTTCCGGTAAATCAACAACCCTTGCCGCCATTGTTGATGAGGCCAATCGTACCCGTAAAGACCATATCCTGACCATTGAAGATCCCATTGAATTTGTCCACAAGAGCCAGCAGTGCATTATCAATCATCGAGAAGTCGGCACCCACACAAAAACTTTTACCGCCGCCCTTCGCGGCGCCCTTCGTGAGGACCCTGATATTATTCTTGTTGGTGAGTTGCGTGATCTGGAAACTATTTCTCTCGCCATGGAGGCGTCCATGACCGGCCATCTTGTTTTCGGCACTCTGCACACCATGAATGCCATGAAAACGGTTGATCGTGTTATAGAAATTTTCCCCGCCAATCAACAGGGCCAGGTACGCTCCACCCTGGCGGACGCACTGAAGGCGGTTGTCTCTCAGACGCTGTTTAAACGGGTTGATGTCAAAGGCAGGGTGGCCGCTCTGGAAATCCTCATCTGTACGCCGGCGGTACGCAATTTGATCCGGGAGGCAAAAACTTATCAGATTCCATCGGTGATGCAGACTGGAAAGCGATACGGCATGCAGACCATTGATGATGCCATTATGGAACTTCTGGAAAAAAAGAAGATAAGCGCCGAGGATGCCTATACCAACTGTATAGAAAAGCAACGTTTTGTCAAATTCCT
>DRLX01000509.1 GCA_011322715.1 Desulfobulbaceae bacterium | reverse complement strand
TGTTTTGTTCAGGCTACTCTGCTGCTCTTTAACCATTATAAAATAAATAATGATCTAGAATCAGGGCTTGCCCATCTTACTCAAGCCCTGAAACATGCACCACTCAACGAGAGCCTCCTGCTGCAGGCAATGGAGAGCCACCTCGCAATGGACAATAAAATAAAGGCTATTGATCTGTATAACTCCGCCTGCCGATCCATGAAAAAAAAGCACAATGTCGGCCCCGGCAAGCCACTGCGCGCTCTGGCCTTAAAAATGTATAACAGCGCCTAAATATTTTTTTGGCCAAGAATAAACCCTGCCGTTTGCAATGCTTTGGAAAAAGCCTCTTCCTTGCCGGGAAGAACAGCAAGATGGTTCTCTCCGGCGGGCAGGCAGAGACGGCTGATTTTTTTATGGGTCAAGGCCTGCTTGCGGGATTCAGAGCTGCATTCGACCAAGGTTGTCGTACCTGCATCAATAAAAGCAGAGGAGCGTTGTTTAACCTCTTTAAAAAGAAGCTCAATCTCCTTGCTGAATTCCATCGAAGAAGAGGCAAGCGTTTTTTTGATGTCGGCAAGGTTCTCTCCATCATTTATTGCCGCCAGCAGTGATGCCGTCGACAATCTCCACCGATCAACTTCTTTTTGTTCTGCGACTTTTTCCAGGTACAGAGCCAGTCCGGGCGGGATTATTTTGTCGCCGGTAAAGACAAGGTCGGTTTTTTCAAAGGCTAAGAGATCTGTTGAATTTTTTTTCCCCTCATACGTATCGGTATGCCTCAGGGCATAAGCCCCGAGCTCATTGACCCGTATATATTCCAGGCCATCGCAATGGCTGAGATAGGGTAATTCATCGGTGCCCCAGCATGATTTATAATCATCAGATCTCACTCCGTGGGGTTCTTTGTACACCACGTCAATCAGGCCAAGGGTTGCACAATATTCCATCAGGTAGACAAGCAGGTAGCGAAATTGTAAAAGCGGCCAGGTATCATTATAATCAAGATGTCCGTAATGTTGATCGAGAAAATACAGTTTCCAATCATAATTCACCATGTTGAATGAATATAAAGATGTCGTTTGCATCACTCGGTCAAGTTCCTCCACCGCAATCCATTTACCTGGTTCCAGATCTTCCAGAAGATTATTGATCATCGGCCGACGTTTGACAGGACTGGTCATGGTTCGACCTCGGCTTGATTTTTGCCCTTTTATGGCGGTAACTCTGGAAAATTCATCAATTATTTTTGTTTTTTCCCACCGCTGCCACGCAGTCTTGATGCCACCTGCCAAATCCTTTTTCAGGGCTTTACGTCCAGCCGGAGTGAGTTGCAGAAAAGAACCATCGGTCTTTGCGAGTTTGCCTCCCTGGAGCAAGAGCGGCCAGGCAAAAGATTGCATCGGCATCATGTCATTGTCATACCAGTCACCATCATAAAGCAGTTCATTTATCCTTTTGACTGTTGCCGCCGTTGCTCGCCCTGTTTTTGCACTGACTCTGATTTTTTTGTCAGCAACAAGGTTCAAAAGAGTAGACAGGTTTTCCAGGGCAGGCCTGGAGGTCTCCCTGAGAGTAGAGTTCTCATCGAAAAAGTATTCCTCGGAAATACCCTCCAGGTATTGAATTTCACCCTCTGGGGGATGAGGGGCAATATCTTTTAACTTTTCCAACAGATCCTTTGGGATATGTCCGCCAACCAGGAAGAGATAAATCAAGTTCACTATCTGTTCATCAGAGCCTGTTGACTGGGTGTAGGGTGACGCATAGTATTTATTTACAAACATTCTGCCTTCAAAAATTCCGCCCCATGTGTGAACGCTTTCCGATACGGCATGTTGTCCAAGAGGAGAAAGCTGTCCGTAAATATTTTTCAGATCTTTAAACAGGGTACTGACAATGACCTCAATGCGCTCAGTTTTTCTGGTCGGCACCTTAGGGCAGATCAGTGCCGCCAGTTTCTTCAAATCATCTGTTCTGTATTCCGCATCCAGGGCAACAGCCAAAGTCGAATACACCATTTTATGTTTTGCCATAATTATTACCGGATATATTTTTGAAGTTGATTTTTTGCCACTATTCAGGTAGATGCGAAAAACTGCCACAACCATTGTCCTGTAACTGTTCAGATGTAAGTGGTCAGGGGCACCGCACGGAGTCTCGCAGGCTCGCTTACCTCTTCGCACGGTCGTGACTGGCCGCATAGAGGGTCTATAGCGACCAGTCACGCCTGCACGAATCTACAGTATCCATGACCACTTACAGGTTGAAGATGGATGAAAACACATAGTTAATCCTGTGATCAGTTACGTTCAGATGTGCCCTGGATTTGTTCATTCAGGACTGCGAAGCGTACTTGTGCTACTCGAGCAGGCCTGAATGGGCGAAGATGAGGTGCCGCTGAACAGTTCATTTTATGATATATTGTGCAATTACATAACATGTTTTCCAGCGCTTATAAACTGGACCAACAAGCGGAAACCAACAAACGAAAATCATTTACAAATGAGCATACAACCGGTTCTATCCAAACGAATAGCTGATTACAAGTCCCTGCCCCCGGCGCAAACCGCTATGGTTCAGATCATGGCGGTTAATGTCGATTATTGTCGGCTCTATGCCATGATAAACTGGCTTGCCGACCTGGGATTTAAAAATGATAACGGCAGAAAATTTACGTCTGCCGGAATTCAGCCCTTGCAAAAAGAACTTATTGCCAAAGGGCTGTTACTGAAATCCTCCAAGGGAATCTGCTGTCCGGAATCCATCCGTCGGCAGGCGGTACACGATGCCTTGATGGAGAATAAATTCACGCAGATAGCCGAGGTTATCCAAAAAAACATGGCATTGCCAGCCAGGCATACAAGGGCAAATCAGTTTGAGAATTACCAACAGGTTATCCATTCTTTTCAGATAGCCGTGTTCACCCATACCTCAATGGATGAAATTAACAGCATCGTCAAGTTTTCCAAACATTTTTTTCGTGAAGAATATTATGAGAACAACCTCTATGTACACGTAGTAAACAGCCCCTTTTCCCGGAAACTCATCGAAAAGGTTCACCCCGAGATCAGGCTTGAGGTCCTGGTAAATCTGTTGAATGCCGTCGGACGATCTCTGGAACCAGCCGATACAATTCTTCATTATATCACAGATTCCTATCGTTCCGTGATCAATGGGAAATCAGAGGTGTTATTGGTTTTCTCTCATTATCTTACCTGTGGCGATACCACTTCGGCACGTTCGTTGTTGGCCGATCTGGAAGAAAATCTTAAACCGGATCAGCTCAGCCATACGGGATGGTTGGAATTTATCAGCGGTAATTACCCGCAGGCCCGCAACCTATTTGGCCAAGGCATAAAACTGCTGAAAAAACGGGCAGGTAAACGAAAGATGTTTTTTCAGGGTTATGCCGGAGTCTTTCACCTGTTATCACTTCTGGAGACCGGCGAACGCAAACATCTTCAAGAGGCCATTGACTTTATCGATATAGCAAAAAAAAACAACTACCCGTTTCTCCCGCTTGTGGAAGCAATGAGACCGATCTTTCAGGATCAACTGGGAATAACAGGCTCTGAGATATCCCCGCTTAATGTCTATAATTTTGAACAAAGGCCTCTGGATTTTCTTATCATTAACCTCGCCCTGTCCTGGTATGATAAAAATAAAGCCAGACTTAATATTCAAAAGCTCACACGACTTAGAGATCAATCCCTTGAAAAAGGTTACTTCTGGCTGGCGGCAGAATTTTCGGCCCTACTCTCTACCCTTGGACAATCCAGAAACACGAACAAGCAGATCGCCGCAAAGCTTCATAAGTCATGCAATACCGTGAGCTGTATCAACATTGTCAGGAACCAGCCAAAATGGAAAAAAACACTGAACGGTCTGCTCAACATCACAGGCAGTGAAAACTCATCCTCAAACAAGGCCGAACAACGGCTGGTCTGGTTGTTCAGCCATAACGAAAAATACAGTTACTGTTATATCTCGCCCCGCCTCCAGCGGCTCAACAAAAAAGGCCAATGGACCAAGGGACGTCCGGTAGCCTTAAAAAATCTGTATCGCAATCATCTCACCATGGATGGCCTTACAGAGCAGGATCACAAGGTCTGCCAGTCGATCAAGGAGGAATATTACCGTACCAGCTGGCGATACGGGAGTACCGAATATGAATTTAATAATGATATAGCCCTGCCCGCCCTGGTGGGGCATCCTCTTCTTTTTCTGGAAGATGCTCATGGAGTCAGGGTTGAACTTGTCCTCTCGGAGCCGGAACTGCGGATCAGGAAGGAAAAAGGAAAATTGAAACTCAGCATGTTCCCTTCCGGCATCGGCAGTACAGAGGAAAAAATTCAGGTCATCAAGGATACCCCCACCCGTTTTAAGGTGATACGATTTACCCGGGATCATGATAAAATTGTCGAGATTATGGGTGATAAGGGATTGATTATTCCCAAAGCAGGAGAAAAGCTGGCTCGGCAGGTTGCTGATTCTCTTGCATCCGTGGTCACGATCCATTCCGATATTGAAACAAGCCGGAAAGCAAAAACTATTGAGGCGGACTCTCGGCCCCATGCCCATATTATCCCCTATCAGGATGGGATCCAGCTGGAGTTTCTGGTCAAACCTTGTGGTACGGATGGTTCCAGTTTCAGACCGGGAAAAGGCGGAAAAAGTGTGCTGACCGAAATAAAGGGCAAGAAGATTCAGGCGGTGCGTGATTTTAATAAAGAAAAAAAATGCAAAATCAGATTATTCATGCCTGCCCTACCTTGAGTCGTCTTGAAGAAGTTGAAAATCAGTGGTTGGTGAATGATCCGGAGGACTCATTGGAACTGCTGCTGGAATTAAAAGAATGCGGAGAGGACGTTATCCTTGAGTGGCCCCGGGGAGAAAAACTGGCCGTGCATAAGGAAGTGTCCTTTGGCAACTTCTCCCTGCAGATCAAAAAAGATCGTGACTGGTTCCAGGCCACCGGCACTCTGGAGATTGATGATAACCTTTCTCTTGAGTTACGTAAACTCCTTGATATGCTCAATGGGGCAACCGGTCGCTTTATCCCCCTTGATGATGGAACGTTTTTAGCTATCACCAGACAGTTACGAAAAAGACTCGAAGAATTGAGAGCCTTCTCGGAAGGACATGGTAAAGGAGTACGTTTTGCTCCCCTTGCGGCCCTGGCGCTGAATGATCTTACCGATGAAGCAGGGCAGCTGAAAAGCGATAAGGCCTGGAAGCAGTATTGCAGAAAATTGAACGAAGTGATCAGTCCGCAGGTTCCCACTACTCTGCAGGCATCTCTCCGTGATTATCAGAAAATTGGCTTTAACTGGCTGGCCCAGCTGTCCCATTGGGGAGTGGGCGGTTGTCTGGCCGATGACATGGGGCTTGGCAAGACGATCCAGGCTCTGTCCGCCATTTTGCTTCGCGCAGGCCGGGGTCCTACCCTGGTAGTGGCTCCATTATCGGTAACCACCAACTGGCAGGAGGAAGCCCGCCGTTTTGCCCCAACCTTACATGTGATTGTCTATGGCCCGGGTGACCGGCAGCAGGTCATTGATACTCTGCAGCCCTTTGACCTTCTCATCGTCAGCTATGGTCTCTTGCCGATAGAAGGAGAACGTTTAGGCAGTGTACAATGGCAGACGGTTGTTCTTGATGAGGCTCAAGCAATAAAAAACATGCAGACCAAACGATCCAAGGCGGCCATGGCCCTGCAGGCAGAGTTCAAAATTATCACAACCGGGACGCCGGTGGAAAATCATCTTGGTGAATTGTGGACTTT